>JAFZFM010000027.1 GCA_017555865.1 Bacteroidaceae bacterium | reverse complement strand
TGGCGCAACCTGAAGTTCCGGGTTCCATCCTTTCTCACGTAGAGCCCTTACGACATCACTCCATACAAGTACAAGCTCGGGGCGTCCGGCAAGAAAAACCTCTGGGAAATTGACTGTTCCATTGTAATCAATGGAAATTTTGTCTTTCCTCAACATACGGCCATTGACTCCTGTACCGTTTGTACTGCCGACATCCTCAACTTCTATGTAGGATCTTTTTGTGCCATCAATATTTGAGCCCGTGCAACCATAGACTTTAAGATGCCTGCGACTAACATCCTTATGACTTATGACAATATCATTTTCATCGACTCGGCCTATTGTAACCATAGGCACCGCCAAACCGACAGCCATTTCCAAGGCCTCTTTGAAAGCCTTTACTGTGGAGTATCGGCGTGTCATATCCTTGTCGACAGCCTTTTTAATGACCTCGTCAATTGCTTTTGGAATACCGGGTGCAGCCTCGGACGGCAACACAGGAATATGCTTGAAGATATTGCATATAGTCTCGTGGTTGCTCTTTCCGTTGGGAACAGCCGGCTGACCGGTTATCATAAAGTAGAACAGACATCCCAAAGAGTATATATCTGTTCGGGAATCGATATTATAGCCACCAGCCTGTTCGGGACTCATATAACCGTCTGTACCAATCACACGACCGACAGTATGCCCAGTATGTCCCAATTTCACATCCTTTGCTATGCCAAAATCAATTATACACACACGACCAACAGAGTGGACATCGGTCAATGGTGCTGTATAGGTATTCTTGACCAAGGAATAGACTGCATCGGAGCGAAGCATGATATTGGAAGGCTTTATATCCCTATGAATTATTTCATGGGAGTGCACATGATCCATTGCTTCGAGTATCTCAAGCATGAGTTCAAGAGCTACAGAGAACTCGAATGCACCATTCTTCTTCACGTAATGCTCTACGGTTTCACCATTGATAAATTCCATTGGCAGATATTTGTTGCCTTCGGCATCATCATACGGGTCACCTACGATACGTACAACCGATGTTGAATTCATTCTTCTGAGCGCAACAACCTCTTCGTTGAAAAGTTTGCAATACTCAGGAAAACAGGTAACCTGGTTGCTCATCATCTTTAGAGCAACAATGTTACCGGCTTCGTCCATCGCCTTGTACACGCATCCCATGCCACCACGGCCTATCTCCTCTATTATCTTATATGCCATAACGGTATTAAATTCAGATTAATCTTCGCTATCTGCAGACTTGACAACTCTTACAACATACTTATCATTATCTTCAAGAGGTATTTCAATCAAGGCAGATTCTTCTTGAAGCTTAGAGTTGTAGACAGTAACAGTACACTCATTACCACCATTATTTACAATATATTTATACCAGCCACAATCCTGTTCAGAACCCTTGTTCAAAAATGAAGCTTTGGCAATTCCGTCTTGCTGCACATCATCTTCATCATCTCTGTTACCAACATACTTGATTGTAAATTCTGTAGTTTCATCAGAGGACAAAGTAACTTCAAGATGAACTGTATCGTCGGTTCTGTTCAAATTGGTAATTGTATTGTCTTTGGGGACAACAGTATCTTCGTTACCGTTTTCAGGTGCCTCTACTTTTTTTGAAATCTCAGGAGCAGACGAGTTGCTTGTTTCACTAACTTCCTGTTTAGGAGGATTTTTTACTGTAAAATTATATATGTATGCAGTATTTTCGTCAACATCGAACCTGATAGCAAACTTTTCGCCATGATACCCCTTGCTGAAACGGTATATAATCTCGCCATCTTTCTCCTCTGATTCAAACATCTTTTCATTATACTTCATCGAAGATATATCAGAGACATCGGTCAAAAGGATTGTTGTGTCTTTAGATGTTGGCAATTTATATACGAGTTCATAGACATCGTCATCATTCTTCTTTATTTTAAAGACGGTAGTTCCTACCTTGAATTTGAATTCTGACCATAGGTCATTTATTATAGGTTCAACAGAAGAAGGAGTTGGTACGTGACTTTCGACCTTCGCCGGTTTATTCAAGGTATCCCAATAGTACCATACAGCGACACCGGCACCGGCCAATGTAAGTGTAAGCAACGGCAATAATATCCACAACCATAGCAAACTTCCTGTTTTCTTCTTTGCTGCAAATGGAGAAACAGAGAACTCAACAATCTGGCAAGTAACATTATCGTTTCCGCCATTATCGCATGCTTTCTTGATAAGCGCACTGACTCTCTCACGCTGGCTCATATTAGCCTGATTGCTCACAATCTTGGCAATACCGTCATTGCTTACCATACCGCTAAGACCATCGGAACACAAAAGGAAACAGTCGCCGGCCTCAGGTAGAACAGGGCACTCAAGGACTGTAGCCGGACGCATACCAGGCAATCCCAAGGCATTGGTAATCTCATTGCGTCTAGGGTGTACCTCGGCCTGTTCGGGAGTAATCTCTCCCATATCCACAAGCATTTGTACATAGCTCTGGTCCTTTGTCAACTGTATAATTTTCTTGCTGCGGATAAGATACACTCTACTGTCGCCAACAGAACCTACATACACTTTTCCATCACGCACCACAAGCATGACACAAGTAGATCCCATCCCCTTAAGTTCGGGATTGGAAATGGAGCGGTTAATGATTGCCTGATTTGCGACATTACATGCTGCAACAATCATTTCGTTAGGATTGCTGAAGCTGTTGCCGCAAACAAATTCCCTTATACTATCAATGGCCAAGTGGGAGGCAACTTGACCTCCCACATGACCACCCATACCATCACAAACGACAGCAACAAGTCCGTTATTGCACTCGAATGAATCCAACCAGTCTTCATTTTGTATACGCTTGCAACCAACGTTTGTTTCTCCTTCAATATTACAATAATAGTATGGACTGTTATTACTCATATCAAATAAGTTTAATTAAAATTCAGGTATACCCAAGAATACCATCTTGGTAGCACCAAGAACAATCACATCATTAGTGTGCAATTCTTTCATACCACGAGAGAATGCTCCATTGATATATGTACCGTTTGAAGATTTCTGGTCTTCGGCCCAATAGACACCTTCGGCCTCAACATAAAGGATAAGCAGGTGAGTTCCAGACATCTTGTCATCGTTCTCAAAGCAGATATCTGCCGAAGGAGAACGGCCTATGATATTACGTCCCTCGTAAATCTTATACACTTCACCCGCAACATTTGCACTGTATGACACAAGCATACCAACCAGTTTACGGCCGCCATCGGGGTTCATTGCACCTGTTTCACCAGCGTTCAAAGGACGTATTACAGTTCTGCCGTCACCAGGGATATCGGGTGTATACTGTGCTGTTGCCTGTGTTGGGTTATAGGATGCATCTACGGTTGGTGCAGCACCAACAGTTGGTGCATCTGTTCCTGAGTTGACACGTGTATGGTTGCTATCGGGACAGAAAGGACATTTGTCACCATAAATGCTTGAATCGTATTGGTGTCCGTTTGGACATTTTTTTGTTGCCATAGTTTTATAAGTTTTAGTTAATGATTATCTGTTAATAAGTTCAAGAAGATACTTGATTTTGATAGCTCTGTTAAAGCCCTGCGCTCCTGTAACGCCGGTCATACCAGCATTGTGTACACCAATAAGACGACCGCTTTCATCAAATACAGGAGAACCGCTGGCACCATTGGCTGTTGCAGCATCGTGACCGAAGTCATACTCGCCACGTTCCTGTGTAATCTCTCCACGATGTACCTGGTTCTTCAAATCCTGTTCGCTTGTAATGCCAATGGTAACACCATAGGGATAACCTATTGTATAAACGACATTACCAACTTTATATATTTCCTTGGTATCCTTGAAATCCTCAACTTTTATAAAGTCTTTCACCTGAGTCGGCAAAGAGCGTGTTACAGTCTGAATAAGAGCCACATCCTTGTCTACAGTATCTTGTGTCTTCAACACAGTACATTCAACAGCATTGGCCGAAGCAATTGGCAAACCGTTTGGTATTACAGAAATACCACCCATCTGTGGACGTATCTCTACCTTGCTGCGGTGCATTTGCGGATAACTCTTGGCCAATTGCGAAACAATAGCGTTCACACCCTGCTCAAGAACCTCAATATCGTTAGAGAACATCCATGGCTTTACAACATGAAGGTTTGTAGCCATTTTTCCATCTTCCGATATAAAGAATGCAGTTCCTTGGCTATCACACATACCAGGAACAAGTTTGCCATTCTCGAAATGCACATAGTTCGCAGCTGTTACATCGGCCTGTTCACAGATGAACGATGTAATATCCTGACCATCGAGCATAATCTTGTATCCGAACTGTACGTATACCCAACATACTGAAGAATTATACTTTTCATAAATCTCCTTAGAGCTATATTTCTTTTCGTGGAAGAATCCAAAATAGACTCCCACACCGGTTCCGATAAACAGAACTACCAACAACGGAATCAAAACGAACAAAAGTGTTGAAGAAGACTTCTTCGCAGCAGGCTGCTGTGCTGCACCACCACCAAATACGGTTTCCCAACTCAAAGGATAATTTCTTGTTATAGTAACCTTATCACCAGCCCTAAGCACCTGCTTTGTCACCCTATTACCATTCACGAATGTACCGTTGGTAGAGCCCAGATCTTCAATCACAACACTGCCGGTAGCATCCTTATAAAGAACCGCATGCTTGCGTGAAACATCATCATTGTTCATTACAATGTTATTGTCGGCATTTTTACCGATTGTACGACGATTTGGATCAAAAGATGATGATACGACTGTAGACTCGGGCTTCTTTGTTGCCAAAGCCATGACATCTGACATCGCAAGTACGGTATCGCCAAACCTGAGTTTGTCGGAATATGTTACACGTACCTCTTTTGTTATTCTATTACGTGAATTGTTCACAAATGTACCATGTGTTGAATTCAAGTCCTTGAGGACTCCTTCAAGGCCATTGTCCTCTACAACAAGCACAGCATGTACTCTTGATACCGTTGGGCTGTCAAGAACGCAATCATTATCTCTTGAGCGTCCGATTTTAATTGTTTTCATAGCTTGTCTTTATAATTAGGTTAACATCTTTTACATACAACTAATAATTGCAAATATATACAAATATTTTTT
>JAFZFM010000244.1 GCA_017555865.1 Bacteroidaceae bacterium | reverse complement strand
GCAAATATATAAAAAAATGACTTACGATGCAGGACTGCACAACAAAAATGAGGGTGACTAAAAAAGCTCTTTTTATTCAACCTCATGACAATAGTGGGTGACCCGATAGGGTCACCCACATTCTGATTATTTATTCAAATATCAATTTACCGAACTGTTCGGGACGATGGAAACTTGGCTCGGACCATTCAATGGGGTTCCATGAGAGGAAATGTGGAGTGGGGAGTTCGTCGCCGCACTTGTAGAAGTTGGCTCTCATCTCTTTGCCGCTGAAATTGTCGACACTGCTCCTGAAAAGTGCCTCTACGGGAATTATTTCAATGACGCTCCAGGTGTGCTCGCCATTGCGTAGTGCGAAAGGTTCTGTACCCAATGATGGCATACGCTGAACTGAATCAAGAACCTCCTTTGCTGCAGGCTCTTTTGGAGCGTCGGCCGGGTGCCACGCAAGCAACAGTTTTCCGGTACATGTACACTCAAAGTTATAATAGTCGTTGTTGCCTTGTGGCGAAACAAAGAATTCTACACACGGGTCGGTCCATGTGCGTCCCTGATCTTCTGTTACGCATGCCTGTATATCATTTTCGGTAACTTCGAATTTTATATATAGCTTGCTGCCATCGTGGAATATCCTGAATGTCACTTTTGGCGAATATGGGAATTGCTGTGGCCAGTTGCAACAGTCAATGGCGTGGGGTTGTAATGTGTCGAAAATCGTATTCAAATCTCCGCATGGGGTGATTCTTGCTATCTTTATCTCTTTCATGGTTAGTATTTGTTTCGGTTATTTTCAGCGAATATAGTGTAAAAATATCTTTTTGAATATTTTTTTTATTTTTTTTGTGAGTCGTTGTAACAAATTTGCCTTTTCTTCGTCTATTAGATGAAAAGAGAAGAATCACAAACATTGCAGAAGTGACACACGCAGAATTCAAAGAACGTTTTTTACCCTTTCAACCTATGCTTTATCGCGAAGCATACAGGGTGCTGTGCGACAGCTTCGAGGCCGAGGATGCTGTGCAGAACCTGTATGTAAAACTGTGGGAACGCAGGAACGAACTTGGAAATCTGCTTGTTCCCGAGGCCTATTGCCGAAAACTGTTGAGGAATATATGTATTGACCGCTGGAGAGTGTTGCGTGCAAGTGAAGAGGATTTTGACAGTACTGTTGAGGATGTTGCCGATGTTTCACCTCCCGAGGTCGAGACAAACGAGACAAAAGAGTGTATTGCGCATTTCTTGAGTTCATTGCCTTTGCAGCAGAAGAGGGTTATGCAAATGAGTATGAACGGGTGTAGTTTTGAGGAGATAGAGAAAATAACCGGACTTACCCAAGTGAACATAAGGGTTATGATATCCCGGTTGAGAAAGAAATTCAGGGAATTTTATAATAGTATTTAAAATAAGGAGTTATGGATATGGATTTAAGGACAATGATTGAACGTTTCTTTGCAGCGGAGCTTTCCGTTGAGGAGGAGCAGGCACTCTGTCGTTATCTTATAGATAATGAAGTTCCTGTCGAACTCCAGAAGGACAAGCATGCTATTATAGCCTTGTGTGGTATGGAAATGGATGACAAACTCCCACAGGGTGCAACGGAGAGACTTGAGAGCATGCTCGACTCCCTTGATTGTGAGAATGAGAAGGAAAACTGTGTAACTTCCAAACCTGTAATGACGGAGAAAAAACGCATGTTGAAAGTTCCGCGTCTTGTATGGGCTCCGGTTGCGGCAGCTGTTATTTTGCTGTTGTTGGTAAGGAGTGTCTCATGGGAGAGTTTACTGTCAGCAGACAGTGCCCCTGTTGCAAAGGCTGTTACTGATAATGTGTCGCGAACTGCAGGGTTAACTCCCGAGTTGCTTGCTGCAATTGAGCAGGATGAGTCTGAGGAGGATACATTCGACAACCCCGAAGAGGCAATGCAATGCGCCAAGGTTGCTTTTGGCCGTTTATGCCTTGCCATAAATACAACACAGAACAATGCCAAGGATATTGCAGCCGGAGTATCAAATATGATAAATGGTGTATCTTACAAGAAATAAAAACATTAGAGAATATGAAACGTAATATTTTTATAATACTTCTGCTTTCCCTCTCTTTGGAGGTTGCTTGGGCCGACCCGACCGTTGCTGTACAAAAAGAGAAAAAGGAGAAAAGTGAAGCAGAGCTGTTCATGCAGAGTGTTTCCCGTATAAAGTCGGCCGAGATTGATTATGCCTACATTTCTACAAGCATGTTCAAGCAGATGTTCACATTACTCGATGGTAATGTAACGTTGAATAATATTGGCTCTGTAACAAACGTCGGCAATGTATTCTTGTCAATAAAGAGCATGCGTCAATTTGTGACAACAGGTGAACAGGGCTATACATTGTTGTCGAAGAAGATGGAGAAGTTCATGCTTGGCGACGAGACTGTAATGGGTATGGAACTTATGGCTGAGAATATGACAGATGCTGTACACATGATTGTATACAGTGACAACCGGAATGTTCTTATGATTCAGGACGATGGTGATGAAACAATGGAGGTGGTGTTCATTGTTGGGCTGCCATATAAGGCGTTTGTTGAAATGATGGAGAAGGGTATTGATTTCAGATTTTAATGGATGTGTGATATGAAGATAAGGATATTGCTTGTTTTAGCTGCGCTTTTTTCGGCAAATGTGATGGCGCAGAACATAGATTTGAAAGGTATTGAAGCATTTGTGAATGATATCAAGGCTCTTGATGACGAATTGGTAGAATGTAATCTTGCAGGATACGATTCCTTGATGAATAATATCATTTCACAAATAAAAGAACAGTCCGATGACGAGTTCAATGAGGATATTTTCCGCAAAAGATTCTACGATTCCGAGTTCAAAGTCATTTCAATAACATCGTTAGACGCGAAAGGCTATAGTCTTATGAGTGACCTTGTGACAGAGTATGATCTTGATGTTACCGAGAATTTTTGTGGTATACCCTTGGTGATAAGTAAAAGGGAATATGGTGAACAGGAAATTCTGTTTACAGGTGGCGGTTATACAATCATAATCAGGGATAATATTGATGACGAGTATATGGAGATTGTATATTCCAATTGCAATATGTTTGAGATTCTGCAGAAAGCTATGATGATGACAATTATGGGATTTGATGAGGATATGATTGAGAATAATCCGTTGCTTGACGGTGATATTTCATTCTCTTTGGGATTGGTACGTAAAAACAGCGCAAAGAAGGAATCTGTCGTTAAAATGCCTGTAGGTTCTTATCCCGACGATATTATAGCTGCAGAATCGTATGAATACAATATGAGGCTCAAGGCTATGGAGAAAGAACTAGTATTGGCCGATAATGAAAAACGTGAGGAAATATCCACAGAGATGAAGAGTTTTAGCGAAAAGATGACAAGGAGATTGGAGACTTTGCGTGCCGAATTGGATGAAATTGAAAGACCTTATGTTATTGATGTTCCGGAACTTGGAAAGAATTATGTTGCTATCCCCGCAATTC
>JAFZFM010000243.1 GCA_017555865.1 Bacteroidaceae bacterium | reverse complement strand
CGTGCACGCCGCAATGTGAAGTCTGCAATGATGAGCGACATCATTGAGATTGAGTGCCGCGATATCAAGGATTTTGTTGCACCGGAGAGAGAGGCTATCATGGTTGTGAATCCACCTTATGGCGAGCGCCTTGTGCAGGAGAATCTTCTTCAGGTATACAAGGATTTGGGTTCTCGCCTCAAGCACGCCTTCCAGGGCAATGAAGCTTGGGTAATCAGCAGCAGTTATGACTGTTTTGACCAGATTGGTCTCAAGGCTTCGGCGCGTATCCCACTCTTTAACGGTGATCTTGATTGTGAGTTCCGTAAGTATGAGATGTTCCAGGGTAACTATAAGGGATTCCGCGACGAGGGTAATGCCTTGAAAAAGGATTTTGCACCTCTCAAGCGCAAATCGCGCCTTACTGGACTTGACGGCGAGCAGCGCAATGCGCGTCCTGCACGTCAGACCGACAATTTCTCAAGCGATATCGATGACGAATCAATGCGTCGTCGTCGTGAACTGGAGTCATATTTCAGTTCATACCGTTCACGTAGTGCACGCAAGCCTGTGCGTCAGGATGAGAGGGAACAGGGTGCTCATGACTTTGAAAGACGTTCCGAAAGGAAATTCCAGTCCGATAACCGTCGTGACGAGAGACGCCCTGCCGGCAATGGCGGTTATCGTGATACTGATAAACGTTCCGAAAACAGATATTCGCAAGAGAGACGCCGCGATGACAGACGTCCATCAACTCCACGTAGTTTTAATGGAAACGATGAACGTGGCAAGCGTGGAGGTGATTTCAAGCCTTTGCGCGGTGGCAAGAGAGACAAGAAATATTAATAGGGCTTTTACCCGTAAATACCCCAAATAAATAAAGATAGTCATGAAATTATTACTTTTAGGTAGTGGAGGCCGCGAGCATGCTCTCGCTTGGAAAATAGCACAAAGTCCAAAGGTTGATAAACTTTATATTGCTCCCGGAAATGCCGGAACAAAGGAGGTTGGCGAGAATGTGAACATCAAAGTTACCGATTTTGACGCAATCGCTGAATTTGTTCTTGCAAATGGTGTAAATATGGTAGTCGTTGGTCCTGAAGACCCCTTGGTGAAAGGTATATATGACTATTTCCAGGCCGATGAGCGATTGAAGGAGATTGCTGTTATTGGTCCAACAAAAGGTGCTGCCGAACTTGAGGGCAGCAAGAATTTTGCAAAGGAATTCATGCAGCGTCATTCAATTCCTACTGCGGCATACAAAGCGTTCACTGCTGCAGAGAAAGAGGAAGCTTATCGTTTCCTCGAGGGGTTGAAAGCACCATATGTATTGAAGGCCGATGGCTTGTGTGCAGGTAAGGGTGTACTTATTCTACCAACTCTTGAGGAGGCAAAGAGAAGTCTCGATGAGATGCTTGACGGTATGTTTGGTGACTCTTCGGCTACAGTTGTAATTGAGGAATTCCTTGATGGCATTGAGTGCTCTGTCTTTGTGCTTACCGATGGCAAGGATTATGTCATTCTTCCCGAGGCAAAGGACTACAAGCGTGTAGGCGAGGGCAATACAGGTCTGAATACCGGTGGTATGGGTTCTATCTCTCCGGTTCCTTTTGCTACAGCCGAATGGATGAAAAAGGTTGACGAGAGAATTATCAAGCCAACCGTTGATGGTCTTGTGAAGGATAACTTGTTGTACAAGGGCTTTATTTTCTTTGGTCTTATAAATGTAGAAGGTGAGCCTATGGTTATTGAGTATAACGTACGAATGGGTGATCCTGAAACAGAGTCTGTTATGCTGCGCTTGAAAACAGATATTGTTGAACTTTTCGAAAAAGTTGCTGCAGGTACACTTGCAGGTACAACTGTAGAGTTCGATGAGAGAACTGCAGTTTGCGTTATGTTGGTTTCGGGCGGATATCCCGAAGCTTACGATAAAGGCTATGTAATGACTGGTTTTGAGGATGTCAAGGAGAGTATCTTGTTTCATGCAGGAACTGCAGAAAAGGATGGTAATGTGGTCACTGCTGGCGGTCGTGTCATTGCTGCCGTATCATATGGTACAACTCGTGCCGAGGCTCTCGAAAAGTCGTTCGATGCAGCAAATAAGATCAATTACGAGAAGAAATATTTCAGAGGAGATATAGGTTTTGATTTATAATAAATCTTTGCAACGAAGGTTTGTTACAGGGCGATTCACTCCGGTGATACTTATATGTATATCGCTCTGTCTATGGCTTACAGAGTTGTTCTTTAAGGAACAACTCTGTGTGCATGTGGTACATTCCGGTGTGAGTGGTTGGCTTATTGATATTGGAACTCTGCTTTGTGTCGTTGTTTCAGCATCTTTGTTGGGGTCAATTGCTTTTCTTGAACATCGTGTGCGTTGGATGGCCTCTTTCTTCTTGTGGATTGCGTCGTTATCCTTTTATGCTTCGGCTTACAGTGCCAATTCTCTTGCCTTGTTGTTTGAGGTCATAGTGGTAGCTATATTTTTTCATTGTCAGCAATGTGGAATGCCGGAACGTCTGCTTTATACAGCCTCTCTCCTGGCAAGTGTGGTAGCTTTGTTCGTTCCAAGTTTTATACTTCTGTTGCCTTTGCTTATGGCCATTGCTTATATTTGTGGTGCAATGGGAGTCAAACGTACCCTTTCACTTCTTTTGGGACTTGCAACACCGTTCTGGTTCTTTTATGGGATTGAATATGTGTGTCCCGGTACACTGCAGGCTGTTGGGTTTAATGATGGAATAAGTGCTTTTTTTAATGTTGATTTTTCTTTTCCACCGCTATTCTATCTGTTGCAATCCTTTGCCGAACTGCTGATATTGTTACCGTTTGCTTTTATTTTTATCAGCTCATCAGTACCAGGTAAACCGCTGTTGCGTCGCCGTTTGGTGTGCATATTGTCATTATACATTTACCTTTGGTTCTTGCCGTTTGTTTTTGCAAATGAAGGCATATTCTACCTATGTCGTCTGCCATGGAGCGTTGTTATGGTGTCATATATATTTTCTCTGAAGACAAATAGAGTTGCCAATATATATTTCATTGTTGTAAATATATTATGGTTGTTTTCTTTACCACTATATCTATGGCTGAGATAGTTATTGAATTTTTCAAGGATTATGGTTACCTGGGTATGGGGGTACTTGCATTCTTGTCGGGAAGCATAATCCCGATTACAAGCGAAGTACTGTTGGTCTTCTTTCTTAAATTAGGCCTTAACGCTGTGGGAATAACACTTGCAGCAACTATAGGTAATACGCTTGGTGGAATTACCTGCTTCTTGATAGGTTATGTTACAACGCGTGAGAAGGTGCAGAAACTTTTCAAAATACCCGAGAAACGCATGAAACGTGCCAATATCCTGATTCAGAAATATGGGTATTGGACAGCTTCAATCTCCTTTGTCCCGCTTATAGGTGAGGCTTTGTTGGTTATGTTGGGTGTGATGCGTGTCGATAAATATAAGGTCATTGCTGTTATGGCTGCAGGCAAACTTATACGTTATATATTCATTACGGTTTCATATACAGGACTCTCTGCCTTTTTTGAAATCTGAAACAAAATGAAAAACGGCTTCATCAATATGAAGCCGTTGCTTTTATTCCCTCGCCCGTAAGCAATTCAACTATTCTGTCAAGTTCTTCCCGTGTAGCTTTCTGTAGCCCCTTTTGCGGCGTTTCCCGGTCTATGGTGTATATCATCACTTCACGTGGTGCAATTCTTTTTACAGCCTCTATCCATGGCTTTACATATTTGTCACCGGTGTTGTCCAAATCTATCCCGTTTACAGTTCCTTTAAGGAACATTGTCTGTATTATGGCTTTACCTTTGAAATTAGCCATCTGCTTTATAATCTCCTCCAGGTCATATTTGCCGCATGGACGGTCAACCTGCATTATATAATCAGGATTTACAGTGTCTAGCTTGAGTATATTGTTGTCAACCTTATTCAGAGCCTCAAAAACCTTTGGCTTTGTGACAAGCGTTGCATTTGTAAGTACACTCACCTTTGCCTTCGGACAATACTTGTCGCGTAGTGCAATGGTTTTTTCTATAATCTTATCAAACTGTGGGTGAATGGTAGGCTCACCGTTTCCGGCAAACGTAAGTACATCGGGTAGGGAGCCTTCGGCATTCATCTCTGTGAGTCTGTTTTCCAAAGCTGTTGCCACTTCCTCACATGTGGGGAGCTGTTTTTTTGTGCGGCGTTCTGCGTTGAAGCCGCATTCACAGTACAGACAGTCGAAACTGCATACCTTGCCGTCGTCGGGCAACAGGTTTATGCCTAATGAAATACCAAGTCGGCGGCTTTTTACAGGTCCGAAAATTGGCGATGGGTATATTACAGTTGCCATAATCAGGTTCTTTTGTTATTGTTTGTCCGTGTCGGGTATGAGACGGTCATTTACCATTCGTGTCATGTATTGCTGTATAATGGCTTTCAGCTCACGTTCCATACTCTCTGTAACATTATTGTTGCCAATAAGGTTTTCATCCATAAGCTGGTCGTGCCTTATATCGTACAGGCCAATGCTCTTCTCCCCGTCAAATTGAAGTACATAGTCCCCTTTGTAGTACTGGTATACTTCGTTGGTGTAGTTGACAGCATAGCTCTCTTCGGCAGATGTTGATATAAGGCTCTTGCCAAACGCCACAAATTGCTTGTCATACCCTACGTATTCAAGTACAGTTGGCATTATATCAATCTGTTGGGCAATCATTGTGCTGTCTATATCTGGGGTAAATGGAGGCTCGGCCTTGGGAGAAAAGAATATTACAGGAACCTCGAACCAACCGGCTGTTGTCTTGTAGCGTGGCTCTATGCTGTGGTTGGTGTGGTCGGCTGTTATTACGAATAGTGTGTTCTCATACCAGCTCTGCCCTTTTGCATATTCAAAGAACTGTGACAAAGCGTGGTCGGTGTATTGTACACATTTCAGGAAAGGGTCCTCTTTTTCAGTGTAAATTTCCTTGTATTCATCGGGTATTTTGAAAGGGTGGTGAGATGAGGCTGTAAATACAGATGTTACAAATGGTTCCTGCAGCTCATTCATACATTCGGCATAATACTGCAGGAACGGTTCATCCCATATAGCCCATGTGCCGTCATGGTCGTCCATGCCTCTATGCTTGGTTGAGGTACAGAATTCGTCCATGCCATAATATTTTTCAAAACCTGTTGCATTTGCAAATGCCTGGAAGCCCATGGAGCCGTTTGGCGCACCATGGAAAAAGGCACTGCTGTATCCCTCTTTTTTAAGTTCTCCGGCAATTCCGCTTACATTGTTCAGTGAAGCCGGTGTCAGGAAGAATGGCTCAACAAACATGGGGATACCTGAAAGTACCGATGGCATTCCGTCAATACTCTTTCGCCCGTTTCCATACGAGTATATATAGCTGCGGCTCTTGGTTATAAGTGAATCCAGGAATGGTGTGAGGCTTCCGTTGCTACGTGGATTATATGCGCCTATATACTCCTTGCCAAAACTCTCCACAATGAATATCACAACGTTTCTTCGGTTCTTTTCTGTTGCTCCTTTGATATGTTGTACCGGTGTGAATATACTTTCCAGTTCCTCGTTTGTGAAATAGTTCTTTTCAACAAAAGCCTTTTTTCCAATAGTGCGTATAATGCTGAAAGGGGTGTTCAGGATAATGGCTGCGTCTCCCGGTGATGATACATACTGGTTGGCATTGCTGATGGTTATCGGTCGCACCGCCTTTCCAATACCGCCACGCATGCCAAAAACAAGTAATGGGGCTATGGCAACAAGTGTGCAGACTTGTTGCATATAATATTTCTTTACTCTCCTTTTATCCCTTTTTGCCGGGGTGTAAAGCTTGTATGTGAGCCATATAACGAGAATTCCGACAAGAACCAGCCACCAATGGTTAATGATTTCATTGCCAATGATGCTTCCCATATTCTCCTCGTTACCGAACTCGCTGAATACGTTCCATGTCGTGCGTCTGCCTGTAAATGGTACATATACACAATCGCACAGGTTAGCAACTGTTCCAACTGTGTTTGGTACTATAAAAATCCATTTGGCAACGGCATCGGCAACCTTGCCCTCCTTGTAATGCAGGGGAAACAACAGTACAACCAGGTATCCGATGTTAAGATAACATACGGTAGATGTGTCGAACAATAGCGCTCCTTTTGCCATTTGCCACAATGAATTGTTCTCAAAAGCTGTAGAATACAACTCGTAATTTGTCAATACAAAAATCATGCGACATGTTGCAAGCAGTACGTATGACAGCAATATGTTCAGTGCGATAGCTCCTAAAAAGTTGTTTTTAATTACCTTGATGGTGGTACCTATGTTTTTCATATAGTGCCGTAGTTTGGGGTTGTCACCGTTATTTTCTTCCAAGAACAAAATTATAAAATAGTTTCCTTTTACAAACTATACTTATAATTTTATTTGCTACTTTTGTACCAATATAAAATTCAAGGGGTTGTGGAAAAACATGCTGCAGGTACATCGCGAAGCTTTTTCAAAAGTTCATTCTTGTATTTCTTCGTCTCGTCGTCAGTCTTATGCGGAATCTTTGTCTCCTATATTCTGGGTGGTTCGGTGGCCGATACCATGGACTTTGCAGGATGGAGTTTCTATATTGCGGCAACGCTTTCGTGGGCCGCAGTCTATGCTTTGTTGCCATTCGCCTTGTCGGCAATACTTTTTGCATGCACTAAAAGTGCCCGAGCGTCCTCGGTACTGCATGTGTCCTTGACGGTTTTGCTCATTGCCTATTTCCTGATTAACGGTATTGTCTACTCCCAATATCGTTTTCACATAAATGGCTTTGTGCTTGATTTGCTGTTCAGTGAGGGTGCCGGCGATATATTCCAGTTCAATATATCCATATATCTGAAGCTTCTTGCAGCCTTTGCATTCCTGGTTTTTGTTGCTATTGCAGTGTGGAAAGTCTGTTTATATGCAGTAAAGCGCTGGAATTACGTTGCTGCATTGCCTGCATCGCTCTTCTTGCTTGTAGCGCTTCTGTATTCCAATGGTTATCATGCCTATGCTGCGGTGGTTAAAATCCCATCGATAATACGCAGTGCATCGGTTGTCCCATATTATTTCCCCTTGACAGCGAACCGCCTGTTACATAAAATGGGTATTGTATCCAGAGAGACTCTGACAACATCCGGATTGGGCAAAGGCTCGGATTCCGGGTTGAACTATCCTTTCAACGAGCTTGTGGTACAGCCCAATGATACAGCCAAGAATATTGTAATGATTATCATTGATTCATGGAATAGCCGTTCGTGGAGCCCTGAAGTATTTCCTAACATATATGAATTCTCTTCGCATTGTACCTATTATGCCGACCATTTGAGCAGCAGCAACGGAACAGCCGGTAGTGTCTTTGGAATGTTCTTTGGACTTCCGTCCTATTTTCGTGGCGACATAGATGCTGTTGGAACACAGCCGTTGTTGGTTGAACAGATGTTGGCTTCGGGTTACGAGGTTAAGGCTTTCTCCAGTGCGACATTGGTGCACCCTCCTTTTGCCCGTCAGCTGTTTGCCAATGTTCCCGATTTAAGGGTGGAATCAAAAGGAAAAACCGTGTATGAAAGGGATTGCGAGATAACCGATGAGTTTGTTTCGTATATAAATGACAGAACCGGTGAGCGCCCATTCTATTCATTGCTTTTCTACGATTTGGCGCATGGTTACGAATTGCCCGCCGAAAAGACCAAACGTTTCTCTCCTTCATGGGAGTATGCCGACTATCTTTCACTCGACAAGAACAGTGACCCGATCCCTTTCTGGAATCTTTATCGTAATTGCCTTTTTCAGGTAGACTCTCTCGTGGGGCGCGTGCTTGGCTGTCTTGAAGAGAAGAATTTGCTTGAAAACAGTGTTGTTATCATAACTGGTGACCATGGACAGGAATTCAATGAGAACAAGAAGAACTATTGGGGACACAACAGCAACTATTCTCCTGTGCAGCTTCGTGTACCATTCATGTATTTCGACGCTTCACAGCCAGCTGGCGTGCGTCGCTACAGGACAACTCATTACGATATAGCACCAACGTTGCTGAAAACTGTTCTTGGTGTACAGAATGAAGTGAGTGATTTAGGCGTCGGACATTTGCTCGGTGACAGCTGTAAGCGCGATTGGCACATGGTTGGAGATAATGTGAATTATGCCTTTATACGTTCCGGCAACAACATGATTATCGAGAAAAAACATTCGGGCTATATCGAAGTTTACGACAGCTTGATGAATATTCGCGACGACTACAAAATAAATGCCAAGGAGTTCAACGATGTCATTCTGGACTTGAATAAATTCTATAAATAAATGAGGGTGACCCAAAAGTAAATGGGTTGCCCTCTTTGCTTTTTATATTATTTATTCTCCGATGTATATCAAGTTGTAAAAAAGATAGCTATTCTTTT
>JAFZFM010000242.1 GCA_017555865.1 Bacteroidaceae bacterium | reverse complement strand
TTTGCTGTTGACACTGCCGAAGTGCTGTGACATCATTTGCAATGCTGTCACAACACATTCATCGCCTTTGTTGCCTAGGCGGCCGCCACTACGGTCCTGGGCCTGCTGAAGGTTGTTGGTGGTGATGAGACCAAAGATAACGGGTGTGTCGTACTCTACATTCAGTTTAGAGAGTCCTGCGGTTACTCCTTCGCATATGTAGTCGAAGTGTGGGGTGTCGCCACGGATTACGCAACCAATGGCTATGACGGCGTCGTAGTTGCCGCTCTTTACCATTTGCGATGCGCCGAATATGAGTTCGAAACTGCCTGGAACACTTGCCAGAGTTATGTCGCTCTCGAGTACGCCGTTGTCGAGCAGTGTCTTTACTGCACCGTCGCGCAGGGCGTATGTGATTTCGTCGTTCCACTCGGCATATACAATGCCTACCTTGCGGCCTTTGCCGTTTGCAATCTTGGTGGGGTCGTAAGATGAAAGGTTCTTAAGTTCTGTTGCCATGGTTTTCTGTTATAAAAATAAAAAAGGAAGTGACTAAAAAGTCTATATCTTTTTATCCATTCCTTTACATAAACGGGTGGCCAATTTTGTATTTGGTCACCCGTTTGTGGTTTATACCTTTGTTATAATCAGTTTATTGAGTTAATAAACTTGTCGATGTTGCCAGCTTCGGGAGAGTTTGGATACTCTTTCTTTATCTGCTCGTAGAGTTTCTTTGCCTCCTTGCTGTTGCCCTGCTGCTCGTACATGGCTGCTGCGTCCATAAGACAACGTGGGCTGATAGCTGTGTTCTGTGCAATCTCGGCTGCGTCGATAAGCAATGAGATTGCCTTGTCAAGGTTCTCCTTGTGAGCATAGCACAATGCGAGTGTCTGCATTGCCTTGGGGGCAAGAATCTTGTCGTCGCCATCGAAGTTCTCGAGGTTGTTGATGGCCTCGTCGATGTTGCCAAGCTGTGCGTTGCAGAAACCTGCGTATGCGTATGCAAGGTTTGCTGCGTCGGTACCGCTGTGGTCCTCGATTACCTTAAGGAAACCGGCGTTTACACCGTCACCGTTCAATGCTGTCTCGAAATCGTTCTGGGCAAAGTACTGCTGTGCCTTGAAGATTGCGTTGTTTGCTGCTGCCTCTTTGGGGGCTGTAACGTACATTGAGTAGAGAATGAAACCCAATACGCAAACAATTATTGCGAGAATACCGCCAACGATTGCTTTCTTGTATTTGATTACAAATTCCTCTGATTTGCCAAGTACCTCGTCTGCGAGAATTGGCTGCTCTGTCTGTTTTTTGCTCATAGTTTTATTGTTTTTTATTTATTATCAATGTGTACTTGTCCTTAATCGTGATGGATTGGACGGTGCTGATTTTGTAAATCTGCAGTTTATTTACAATTTCCAAGTTGCAAAATTAATCATTTTATTGTTAGGTTAAAAATTATAGAAGTTTTTTTTGCCTTATTGTTGAATTATCTTGCATTTTATGGGTATCTTCGCAAAATAAAACGGGAAAACATGCCCCGGATATTAACGGCAGATGAAGATAAACAGTATCTCTTTATTGAACTACAAGAATTTGGCCGATGTGAACATTGGGTTTTCACCAAGGATAAATTGTTTCATCGGTAGCAACGGAATGGGTAAGACCAATCTGTTGGACGCTGTGTATTATCTGTCGTTCTGCAAGAGTACCGGTTCGTCGACCGACAATTCCATTATCATGCACGAGGCGCCTTTCTTCATGATAAGGGGTGCGTATTGTAGTGACAGTGGTATTGAGAGTGAGGTTTCGTGTGGCTTCAAGCGTGGGGAGAAAAAGCAGTTCCGTAACAACGGGAAACTGTATGAGAGGTTCTCGGATCACATTGGTACAATTCCGCTTGTAATGGTTTCGCCTGCCGATAATGAACTTATTGCCGGTGGCAGCGAGGAGAGACGCCGGTTTGTTGATGTGGTGATTTCGCAATACAACAAGGAGTATCTGTCGGCGCTTATACGTTATAACCGTGCCATGCAACAGCGTAATGCTTTGCTGCGCGGTGAGCGGGAACCCGACGGGGAGATGATGGCGCTTATTGAGGATATGATGGCGGTTGAGGCTGTTTATATCCATGATTGCCGCAAGGGGTTCGTTGAGGAACTGGTGCCTATATTCGAGTCGTTCCACTCGGCGATTACCGGTGGGTGCGAGAGTGTGAGCCTGCGTTACCGTTCGCACTTGCTCGAGGGTGATGTTGTTGCCATGCTTGCCGAGTCGCGTGCCGATGACAGACGATTGGGATATACTTCCAAGGGTGTGCACCGCGATGAACTTGTGATGTTGCTGGGTGGGTATCCTGTGAAAAAGGAGGGCTCGCAGGGGCAGAACAAGAGTTTTCTGGTGGCGCTGAAACTGGCGCAGTTCGAGTTTCTGCGACGCAAGGGAGGTGAAATGCCTTTGCTGCTGCTCGACGATATTTTTGACAAACTTGACAGCAACAGGGTCGAGAAGATAGTGAATCTTGTTGCAGGTGAGGGCTTTGGACAGATATTCATAACGGATGTGAACCGTGAACACACCGATAGGATTCTCGAGAGTATAAAGGGTAACTACAGGCTTTTTGAGGTTCAGGGTGGTTGTGTCAATATAATCAAGGAGAGAGAGTCGTGAAAAGGGGAGGAACAAAGTCTATTGCCGAACTGGTACGTCTCACCTGCCGCGAGGAGGGTATTGAGACTCCGCTGAACGAGTATCGCCTTATACAGGCCTGGGGGCAGGTGCTTGGGGCTGCTGTGCGCTCCTATACCAAGGAAGTGAAAATATATAACCAGGTGTTGTTTGTAAAGGTGACCTCGTCGGTGTTGCGACAGGAGTTACAGATGAACCGCAAGTCGCTGGTTCGCAAGCTGAATGACCATGTGAAGGCACAGGTGATAACGGACATTGTGTTCAGGTAGTGAACATAATGACCGGCTGTTGGTTATTAGCATGGAGCAGACATTTTTGTAGTACGGATATAATTGAAAAAAGATATTTATGCAGAATTCACATGTAAAGACAAGGCTCATTGTTTTGAGTTTCTTGCAGTTTGCAATTTGGGGTGCATATCTCACCTCTATGGGACGTTATTTGGGCGGTGCCGGCTTGGGAACAAGTGTGGGCTGGTTCTATGCAGTGCAAGGCGTGGTGTCGATATTCATGCCTGCGATAATAGGAATCATTGCCGACCGTTGGGTGCCGGCGCAACGTATGCTTGCTTTCTGTCATGTGATGGCGGCTGTGTTCATGGGCATAACCGGATATATGGGTATGACCAAGGGTGCTGCGGTTGCTTTTGACGACCTGTTCTGGACCTATACAGTGGCTGTGGCGTTCTATATGCCTACGTTGGCTCTGTCGAACTCGGTGTCGTACACGGCTTTGAACAAGGCCGGACTTGATACGGTAAAGGCGTTTCCGCCGATACGTGTCTTTGGTACAGTGGGTTTCATTGTGTCGATGTTGCTTGTCGATTATACAGGTTTCCAGAATAACTACAACCAGTTCTTTGCTTCGGCTGCATGGGGTGTGGTGCTTGCTGTCTATTCGCTCACATTGCCTATGTGCCCGGTGAACAAGGGTGGTGAAAAGAAGTCGCTGGCGGCAGCTTTCGGTCTCGATGCTTTCAAACTGTTCAGCAAGAAAAGAATGGCAATATTCTTTATATTCTCGATGTTGCTTGGCGCTGCATTGCAGGTTTCCAATGGCTATGCCAATATGTTCATCGAGAGTTTTGGAGGCATGCAGGAGTATGCAGGAACTTTTGCTGTGGAGCATACAAATATGTTGATATCGTTGTCGCAGATGTCCGAGACTCTGTGTATTCTGCTCATACCTTTCTTCTTGAGCCGCTTTGGTATAAAGAATGTAATGCTCATTGCCATGCTTGCATGGGTGTTGCGCTTTGGTTTCTTTGCTGTGGGTGACCCCGGTGTACCAGGCGTGTTCCTGTTTGTGCTTTCGATGATTGTGTATGGTGTGGCATTTGACTTTTTCAATATCTCCGGTTCGCTGTTCGTGGACAAGGAGGTGCCCGAGAGTATGCGCTCGAGTGCGCAGGGCTTGTTCATGCTCATGACAAACGGTTTGGGCGCTTCAATTGGCGTCATTGCTGCACAGGAGGTTGTAAACCACTATACTGCAAACTTTACAGACTTTGCAGGATGGCCCAATGCATGGTATATCTTTGCGGGGTATGCTCTTGTAATTGCTGTGTTGTTTGCAATTGTTTTCAAGGAGAAAAAGGCTTGAATGGGTTATGGTAGAGCTTGAAGTTGTAGATATTTTGTCCAAGGTTTCCAATAACCGTGCCTATGTGCTTGTGTTGCAGGAGAAGGAGGGCTTGCGCCGCATTATTGTGGCTCTTGGAACATACGAGGCGCAGGCGATAGCTTTTGCCATGCGCAAGGATTCTGTTCCGCGCCCTATGACACACGACCTTTTCGGGGCTATGGCAACAGCTTTTGGCTTTGAGCTTGAGTATGCCCATATAAATAAAATAGATGATGGCACGTTCCATTCTCTACTCTGTTACAGGCAGGGTGAGGAGAGACGTGTCATAGACTCCCGCACTAGCGACGCTGTTGCAATTGCATTGCGCGCGGGTGCTCCTGTATTTATAGATGATGAATTGCTGAACCGTATGTGCATACATGATGAACGCAACGGGTCTATATCTATCCCTATTACTGCTGCCGATGAGGAGACTTTGCGCGCGGCTATGGCTGCTGCTGTGAAAAAGGAGGAGTATGAGCTGGCAATGAAACTGAAGGAGGAATTGGATTCGAGGCATGCGGCGCAGGAGAATGAGAATAACGGAACTGAAAAAGATTAAGGAATAATGTCACTGTTTTATGTACCTGATATTGCGGAGCGTTGGGAGTTGTCCGAAGAGGAGGCTGCTCATGCTCTGCGTGTTTTACGACTCTCTCAGGGGAGTGAACTTGAGATAACCGACGGCAGGGGAATGCTGTATAAGGCTGTTGTGGCTTCTGTAGCCGGGAAGCATTGTTATGTTGAGGCTAAGGAGTGTGCCAATGTGCCCAAAGGGTGGAACGGCAATCTGTGTGTGGCTGTTGCGCCAACAAAGAATATGGACCGAATAGAGTGGTTCGCCGAGAAGGCTACCGAGATTGGTGTTGATGAGTTCGTGTTCCTGAACTGCCGCTTCTCGGAGCGCAAGGTCATAAAGACCGAACGTGTGGAGCGCATTGTGGTGTCGGCCATGAAGCAGTCGCTGAAGTACCGCAAGCCGGTGGTGAGCGAGATGATCGATTTCAAGAAGTTTGTTGCAATGGAGCGTCCGGGTGCAAAATTCATTGCCCACTGTTATGACGAAGAGAAAGTATTGCTCAAGGACGTGCTTGTGCCGGGCGAGGATGCTACGGTGCTTATTGGGCCCGAGGGCGATTTCAGTCACGAAGAGGTGAAACTTGCCATGGAGGCTGGTTACAAGCCTGTGAGTCTTGGCAACTCGAGACTGCGTACCGAGACGGCCGGACTTGTGGCATGCCATACCTTCAATCTCAGAAATGAGATTTAAAGGATAAAGGTTTTTGTAGACACACATACACTTAAAGAAACACTGATGTTCCGCTATTTCATATATTTTTCATACGATGGGGCTGCCTATCATGGATGGCAGGTGCAACCCAATGCGGTTACTGTGCAGCAGGTGCTTGAGGAGGCGCTTGCAACAATTGTACGGGAACCGGTAGCTTTGACGGGCGCAGGACGCACCGACGCTGGAGTGAATGCTCTGTGTATGGTTGCGCATGCCGATTTCGGCAAGGAGGTTGATACGGCGCAACTGGTGTATAAACTGAACCGCATACTGCCGCCTGATATTGCTGTGAGTACCATGCGTCGTGTGAAGGATGACGCCCACGCTCGTTTCGATGCTGTTACAAGGCGATACAACTATCATGTGATTACGGCAAAATCTCCATTTGCACGACGTTATGCGTGCCGTGTTCACGGGGAGATTGATTTTGAGGCAATGAACAGTGCTGCCAAGGTGTTGTATGAGTACAGTGACTTTACAAGTTTTAGTAAACTGCATACCGATGTAAAGACAAACAACTGCAAGGTTACCTATGCCGCTTGGCGCAAGGTGGGTGATTGTGAATGGGTGTTCGAGATTGAGGCCGACCGCTTTCTGCGCAATATGGTGCGCGCCATTGTGGGTACGTTGCTGCTTGTTGGCAGGGGAAAGATGAGTATTGACGGTTTCAGGCAGGTTATAGAGAAAAAAGCACGTGGTGAGGCCGGAGATTCGGCTATGGGCGAGGCTCTTTTTCTTGTTGGTGTGGAATATCCCGATAGTCTGTTCCTATGATGTGGGCTGTTCTTGCTTTCATGTCGGCGGCTTTGCTTGGCTGCTACGACTTTTTCAAGAAGGTGTCGCTGAAAGATAATTCGGTGCTTGCAGTGCTGTTCCTGAACACTTTGTTTTCGGCTCTCATCTTTATGCCTTTCATCTTGCTGTCGCATACGGGGGTGATTTCGCATGGGGCTCTTTATGTTCCGTCGGTGGGGTGGGGCGTCCATCTGCTGCTCATGCTGAAAGCTGTCATTGTGCTCTCGTCGTGGCTGTGCGGATATATAGGGCTTAAACATTTGCCCATAACAATTGTTTCGCCAATACAGTCTACCCGTCCTGTACTTGTGCTGTTGGGCGCGTTGCTGTTGTTTGGCGAGTCGCTTAACGGTTTTCAATGGACAGGTGTTATAATTGCAATGGTTTCGGTATTTCTGCTCGGGCGCAGCAGTAAGCGCGAGGGTATTGACTTTGTCAGTAACAGATGGGTGGCGTTTGTGGTTCTTGCAGCTCTGTTCGGTGCTGTGAGTGCGCTATACGACAAGTATCTCATGCGTTCTATGGAGCCAATTCTGGTGCAGTCTTGGTTCAATCTGTACCAATGTGTATTGATGGGTGGCATTGTGTTGTTGATGAATGTTTTCTCGGGCCGTCAGCGCGAGAGAAAGTTCCAATGGCGATGGGCAATACTTATGATTTCGCTCTTCCTGGCTATGGCCGATTTCTGTTACTTCTCGGCTTTGTCTCAGGATGGCGCTTTTATAGCTGTTGTGTCTATGATACGTCGTGGCAGCGTGGTTGTGTCGTTCCTGTTCGGTGCGTTGCTGCTGAGAGAGAAGAACCTCAAGAGTAAGGCTTTTGACATACTCTTGATTCTTATTGGATTATTATTCTTATATTTGGGCTCGAAATGAGAAAGTTCCTGTTTATATTGCTGTTGCTGGTGTGTTGCTGTGTAAAGGCACAGGATATGCGCTTGTTGTTTGTAGAGGCTCCCGATTCAATCTTTCCGCTGCAAACAAAGAGGGTACGTACCGAAATGGTGGAGTTTGTTGCTGCCGGAATGCGGTATGAACTCTCCAATCTGCTCGATGGCAAGAGTGTGCTTGAGCAGATGGACGATGACTATATGTTGTTGCGAAGCACGGCTTCTTCGACCATACAGATGAAGAAACTGCCTTATGGCGAAAGTTATGTGGTGTGCGTGGTGAATACCATCAGTGCCGAGGTGGCCGATAGCCGGGTGGCTTTCTTTGATAGCGAATGGAACAGGCTCTCTGCCGGCAGTTTCTTTGAATTCCCTGCAATAAGGGATTTCTTTTCGGGCGATACAGCCGTTGGTGCGGATGTATTGAATATATGCAATATCTATCTTGTAGCATTGTCTCTGAATGCCAATGATTGCTCTATGGTGGCAGAATATACCATGCCCGGTTACATGAGCAAGGAGGACGCGGAACTTGTTGCTCCCTTGTTGCGAAAATTGGTGTATAAATGGAATGGTGACCGTTTTGTCATAGAGTGATTCTCACCGTGTCGATGGTGAATTCTGTGACATTTCCCTTATTGTATTTTAAAAACAGGTTGCGGCTGTCGTTAAGGAACAGCTGCAGTTTGCTGTTGGCATGTGCGTTTCCTTCAATTATTGTGGTGGCTGCCGGCAGAATGGTGAAGTCGCGCTTGCCTTTGGCGTTCTTGGGGGCTATCCAGGTAAAAAGGTATTTGAGTGATGAAACTCTTGTGTAGTTATTGAACTTTTTCAGCTCCATGTTTATGATGGTGCCACCGTCGGTACCGCGAAGGGACATGTTCGAAACCAGATTGCCGGTAGAGTAGACAACGGTGTGTCTGTCGGGGGTATTTGGGTTCTCCCTTATCTCGATTGGTTGTATTACATGTGGGTGATTGCCTATTATGTGGTCAACACCTTGTTCTATGAGCCAATGGCTCAGTTCCTTTACACGTTGTGGTGGAATGCTTGTATATTCGTCGCCCCAATGCATGCAGGCTATTATCACATCGGCCTGTTTCTCGCGTGCTGTTTGTATATCCTGTGCCATGACCTCTTTGTCTATCAGGTTTACAACAAGTGGGGTGGGGACATTTCGTCCGTTTGTCCCATATGTGTAGTTGAGCAGCGCGATTTTTATGCCGTCACTCTCTAACATAAGTGGGTAGCGTGCCTTGCGCTCCAGGGCGTCACGGTATACACCGCAGTGTATAAGCCCAAGCGAGTCGAGCATATCCAGTGTGTATAGTGCTCCGTCCTTGCCACGGTCGAGGCAGTGGTTGTTTGCGAACAGCATTACGTCGAATCCGGCAGCTTTTACTGCATGGAGAAGACTGTCGGGGGCACAGAACGAGGGGTATCCGCTGAAACCGCTTCTGCCTATAGGGGTCTCGAGGTTGCCTATAGCTATTCCTGCTTTCTGTATTGTGCCTTTTATGTACCGGTAGTTGCTGGAGAAACTGTATGTACCGCTGTCGGTACGTGCTGCGTTGAGCTGTGCTTCGTGCTGCATTATGTCACCGGCAAAGAGTAACTCTGTTCTGTATGGACGGAACAGGTCAAAAAAACTGCTATGCTGCGCAACCATACATGTGGGTATGGCGCAGCATAGCAGTAATATTATGCGGATTATATTCTTCATTTATATATCTCTCGTTTGCCGGCAAGCAGGGTGTTCTTCATGAGTGAAACGATAGTCATTGGACCAACGCCACCGGGTACTGGGGTTATGAATGAACACTTTGGTGCTACGTTGTCAAAGTCGACGTCGCCGCAAAGACGGAAACCCGATTTACGTGTGGGGTCGGGTACACGTGTTGTACCTACGTCAATTACAACAGCTCCCTCCTTCACCATGTCGGCTTTAAGGAAATGCGGCTGTCCCAGTGCTGCAATTATGATATCGGCAGCACGGCACTCTTCGGCAATATTCTGTGTGTGGCTGTGACACACTGTTACTGTTGCGTCACCCGGAGTGCTTTTCTGCATCATCAGGTTTGCCATGGGCTTGCCTACAATGTTGCTGCGTCCAAGAACTACACACTTCTTGCCTTTGGTGTCGATGTTGTAGCGTGCAAGCAACTCCATGATTCCATTTGGTGTTGCCGACAGGAAGCATGGAAGACCAATGGCAAGGCGACCTGCATTAACGGGGTGAAAACCGTCGACATCCTTGCGGTAGTCGATGGCTTCGGTTATCTTCTGTTCATCTATGTGCTTTGGAAGCGGTAGCTGGACAATGAAACCGTCAACGTCGGTGTCATTGTTCAGTTCCTCAACCTTTGCCAGCAGTTCGGCTTCGGTTACATCGGCTTCGTAGCGGATGAGTGTTGATATGAAACCGCACTCCTCACATGCCTTGACCTTGTTGGCAACGTATGTTTCGCTGCCGCCGTCGTGTCCCACAAGGATTGCTGCGAGATGGGGGCGTTTGCCGCCGCGTGCAATTATGTTTTCAACCTCTGCCTTAATCTCCTTTTTGATTTGTGCCGAAATGGCTTTTCCGTCGATAAGTTGCATAAAGTATTGTTTCTTGTGGTTAGTGATGACTGTTTATGGTTTAAATGCCGGCTTTTTAGCGTTTGAACTTGGGCATCATGTTCATGAGGTTGCCCATCTTGCCTCCGGCTACGCTCTTCATGGTTTTGCGAATCTGCTCGAACTGCTTCATCAGGCGGTTAACCTCCTGCATTGTAGTACCGCTACCGCGTGCAATACGCTCCTTGCGTGAGTTGTTGATGATATCAGGGTTCGAACGCTCTGCCGGTGTCATTGAGCGTATGATAGCTTCAACACCCTTGAATGCGTTGTCATCGATGTCGAGGTCCTTTATGGCTTTGCCTACACCAGGAATCATAGCCATGAGGTCCTTGATGTTACCCATCTTCTTGATTTGTTCTATCTGTCCAAGGAAATCGTTGAAATCGAACTGGTTGCGTGCAAGCTTGCGCTGCAGTTTCTTTGCTTCCTCTTCGTCGAACTGCTCCTGGGCACGCTCAACAAGTGAAACAACGTCACCCATACCCAATATACGGTCGGCCATACGGTTGGGGTGGAACTGGTCAATAGCCTCCATCTTTTCACCTGTACCGATGAACTTGATAGGCTTTGTGACAACTGTGCGGATAGAAAGGGCTGCACCACCACGTGTATCACCGTCGAGTTTTGTGAGGATAACACCTGTAAAGTCGAGACGGTCGTTGAACTCCTTGGCTGTGTTCACAGCGTCCTGACCGGTCATGGAGTCTACTACAAAGAGTGTCTCGCCTGGCTTGACAGCCTCCTTGATTGCTGCAATCTCATTCATCATGGCCTCGTCAATTGCAAGACGGCCGGCGGTATCGATGATTACAAGGTTGTAGCTCTGTGCCTTGGCGTGCTTGATGGCGTTAAGTGCAATCTGTACAGGATCCTTGCTTTCGGGCTCGCT
The DNA here is from genome assembly GCA_017555865.1 of Bacteroidaceae bacterium. GTDB lineage: Bacteria > Bacteroidota > Bacteroidia > Bacteroidales > Bacteroidaceae > HGM04593. The sequence continues at coordinate 243 of JAFZFM010000242.1, read as the reverse complement.
ATATACGGGAACACCTATCTGCTCACCCAGTACCTTGAGCTGGTCAATGGCTGCAGGACGGTATACGTCACATGCAACGAGCAGTGGGTTGCGGTTTTTCTTTTTCTTAAGGTAGTTGGCGAGTTTTGATGAGAATGTTGTCTTACCACTACCCTGAAGACCGGACATAAGGATAATTCCTGGGTGTCCCTCGTAGTTCACTTCTGAAGTCTCACCGCCCATCAAGGCTGTAAGCTCGTCGTG
>JAFZFM010000241.1 GCA_017555865.1 Bacteroidaceae bacterium | reverse complement strand
TGCAGTTGAATAGTATGCGTGAGGACTGGCTGTCTACCGTGTGTACATAGGTATGTAGCTTGTAGCTTGGATATCTGTTGAGAATTGTGGACAGGAATAAGCTGCATATATACGATGCTGCAAGGATTTCATCTTCATGCCTGTTTGTGAAATGTAAGGAAAACGTCCTTATGAATGGTTGACCGAAACCGCTAGCGACTGCTTCTCCAATTGTTGTTTCAAGAATGGATATAGGACTCTCTGCCTCAAATGTTTTTTGATATATGGCTCTTTCTTCTGCCTGTATGCTTTTTTTGTCTACTATCATAGAAAGTTGTTAAATATAATTTAAACTTTTTGTAATTTTACAGGTCAAAAGTTAGAAACTGCACAAAATTATACAATATATGAGATTCAAACTATTTTTAACACTGATTTTTTGTTCAATATTCGCTTTTGGACAAACCAAACAAGGTCAGTTGAGCGGTATGGTTGTTGACAAGAAAAGCAATGAACCATTGCAGAATGCGATATTGCAGCTGTATTCACTCAACGATACTGTCTTCAAGGTTGGTGTAGCTAGTGATAGCGAGGGTAAGTTCTCGCTGAGTGCTTCTCCGGCCAGCTATCTTATGCGTGTATCTTATGTGGGATATACAACAAGAGAGTTGAATGTTACCATTGATAATGGCAAGAAAAAAGATTTGGGTAATATTGCATTGGAGATAGATGCCGTTGCACTTGAAACTGCGGTGGTTACAGCCGAGGTTCCGCCTGTTACTGTGGCCGAGGATACTCTTGTCTACAATACTTCGGCTTTCAGGTTGCCCGAAGGTTCAATGCTAGAGGAACTTATTAAAAAATATCCTGGTGTACAGATAGAGGATGACGGTACAATAAAAATCAATGGTAAGACTGTTACCCGTATTCTTATGAAGGGTAAGGACTTTTTTGGTACCGATAAGGATATGGCTTTGAAGAACGTGTCGGCAAGTGCAGTCGATAAGGTAAAGTTCTATGACAAAAAGAGTGACTTTGCACGTGTTACAGGTATTGATGATGGTGAAGAAGAGGCTGTGCTCGATCTCCAGATGAAGAAAGGTGTTGAAGATGGTTTCTTTTCAAATACTGATGTAGGTTATGGTACCAAGGAGCGTTATATGTTCCGTAATATGTCGAGCTACTATAACGATGATTCACAATATACTCTTATCTTGTCGGCAAACAATGTCGGCAATCAAGGCTTCTCCGATGGTCGTGGCCGCGGATTCGGTGGTGGAGGCGGTGGCTTGCGCGCGCCCAAGATGGGAGGTTTCAACTTTGCACATGCCGGCAACAATATTGAAATAGGCGGTAACGTACGTGCAAACCATAACGATACAGACTCGAAGAGTTGGACTTCAAGCGAGACTTTCATGCCACAGATTGGCCGTAACCAGTTCTCTAACTCACGCAGCAAAAGTTTCAACCGCTCTACAGGATTAAATGCAGATATGCGTATTGAGTGGAAACCAGATACTCTTACCAATATCATCTTTTCTCCATCGGCCGGCTACTCATCTTCAGACAGTTGGTCGCAGAGCATGTCTGCTACATTCAACGAGAATCCGTTTGATAATGTGAACGGTTATGAGAAGAATGTATATGGTGATGTTTTTGGAGGTCTTGACAGCATTGCGATAAACAGAAACGAAAATACATCTTTGGGAATGAACGAAAGCCGTCAGGCGCGTGCAAGATTGCAGGTGAACCGTCGTCTGTTGAAACCGGGACGTAACATCACTTTCCGCGGTAACTTCTCGTACAGCAGCAGCGAGAGCGAAAACTTCTCGGTGAATAATGTTACATACTATCAGGCCAATGCAGGCAGCCCTGGTTATGACCAGAAACGTTTCTCCGATACACCATCGAAGAACTGGAGCTATGATGTCCGTTTGAGCTATACAGAGCCTTTGGCAAAGAACCTGTTCCTGCAGTTGAACTATACATACAGCTACAGCTACAGCAATAGCGACCGTTCGACTTATGTGTTTGATGGCTTGACCCTTGACGAAAAAATGATGTTGCTCAACTCGTCATATGACCGTCCTGTTCTCCCCGATATGTATGATATGTATCTCGACTCGGAGTTGAGCCGTTACTCAACATACCGTACCCAGAAGCACGAGGCTCAGGTAATGTTGCGCTATGTGACAGACAAAATCAACTTCAACGCCGGTGTAAGCTGGGTTCCACAGAATACAGAACTCGACTACAAGTATCTTGGAGTCGATACATTGTTTGCACGCAATGTGAACAATATCTCACCGAACTTGCGTTTCCGTTATCGTTGGTCAAAGCAGACATCGCTCAATATCAACTACCGTGGTAGCACAAGCCAACCATCAATGACCGACCTTATTGACATTGAGGATGATTCGAATCCACTTTATATAACAAAGGGTAATCCTGGGCTCAAGCCTTCGTTCAGCAACAACGTGAACGTATCGTTCAATACATACAACACCGACGCGCAGCGTGGAATATCTGCTCACTTGGGATTCAGCAATACCCTTAACAGTATCAGCCGAAAGGCTACATATGACGAGGCAACCGGTGCCACAATAAGCCAGCCCGACAATATAAACGGTAACTGGAATGCAAATACAGGCTTCTCGTTCAATTCGGCAATACCGGCAAATACCAAGTTTACATACAGCACAACCACCGATTTGCGTTATTCGAATAATGTATCATACATCAGTATGCAGGGATATGATAGTAGTGTAAAGAGTAAGGCAAAGACTGTAAGTGTGAGCGAGCGTCTTTCGGGAAACTACCGTTCCGATAATTTTGATGTGTCACTGAATGGATTCTTCAGCTATTCACACTCTTCGTCAAGTGCCCAGCCCGAGGATAAGATGAATGTATACAATTTCTCTTATGGCCCAAGCGTGAATTACACTCTTCCATGGCAGAATATGAAGATATCTACCAATATATCAATGAGCAGCCGTCGTGGATACAGTGACCCTAATGCCAATACCGATGAACTTTTGTGGAATGCTCAGTTGTCGGCAAGCTTCATGGCGCGCAACGCTCTCACAGTGTCGTTCCAGATTTACGATATACTACAGCAGCAGAGCAATATCAGCCGTGTTGTGGATGCTCTATATCGCCGCGACTCCGAGACAAATGCGATATACAGCTACTGTATGTTCACAATGTCGTATAAGTTCAACAATACAGCGGGCAGCAGTGAAAAGAGTAAGAGAGGTGAGGGAATGCGCGGATACGGAATGCCTCCAGGAACTCCACCTGCCGGCATGACACCTCCTCCTGGCATGGGTGGTGTACGTGTGTTTAGAATGTAGTGATAAAAAACAGGCAATTTTTTCGGGATTGCCTGTTTTTTTTTATTCTATTATACTATCTTCGCATTTGTCATATACTCATGACATTGTTAATATGTGGGACAGACTTTCCATAATGGGCATTTTTTATTGGGCATATTGTATTGCTGCAATATTGGTGATGGTGAATGTGGTTCTGAAGAATCGTGACTCCGTCAAAACCCTTGCATGGGTAATGGTTCTGCTTTTTCTGCCCTTTTTGGGAATTTTGTTGTATTTCTTTTTTGGTCGTGACACCCGTAAGGCAAAACTTATTGGTCGTCGTCTCCATTCCCAGATAAAGCAACATGATTACCGCATGAGCGTTTCACAAGGAGGGGGAGATATTCCTTTGGAATACTCTTCACTTGTGTCGTTCTTCGATAATTCTGCAGCCTCGTATATGTTGAATGCCGACAGTGTCAAGGTTATATCATCGGGCAGTTATTTTGCCGAACAACTTTTGACCGAGCTTGAAAAGGCACGTCACCACATACACGTACAGTTCTATATTGTTGAAGATGATGAATTTGGCCGTGCTTTCCGCGATGTCCTTATAAAAAAGGCCAAGGAAGGGGTAGAGGTACGTCTAATATATGACAGTGTGGGATGTTGGAGTGTGAAAAAGAGGTTCTATGAAGAGATGCGATGCGCCGGAATATATGTAGAGTCATTCCTTAAGGTGCGCTTCCCGCTTTTTACAAACAAGATGAATTACAGGAACCATCGCAAGATTGTTGTAATTGATGGTATGACAGGTTTTGTGGGTGGTTATAACATTGCAGACCGCTATGTGAAGGGAGTGGCATGGGGGGTATGGCGCGATACGATGTTGCTCGTGCGTGGAGCTGCTGTACAGGGGTTGCAATCATCATTTCTTGTAGATTGGTATTTCGCAAACCGTTCATTGGTTAGCGGTGCTCTTTATTATCCTCAGAAAGAGTATGCGGCGGGTGGAGTACAGTTGCAGGTAGTCCCTTCTAATCCTGTCGGCGAGATTCGTACCATTATGGGTGGATTTGTAAAACTGTTGTCGGTATCGCGTAACTATGTATATCTGCAAACCCCATATCTAATGCCTAATGAATCGTTCATGCAAGCATTGAAGAATGCTGCTGTATCTGGCGTGGATGTGAGGCTTATGGTTCCCGAAAAGTCGGATAACCGCTTTACCGATTATGCAACAAAATCATATTTTGGTGACCTGCTGAATGCCGGTGTCAAGATATACCTTTATAATAGAGGCTTTTTGCATAGCAAAAGTGTCGTGTGCGATGACTATGTCTCATCTGTCGGATCGGCAAACCTTGATTTCAGGAGCTTTTTCTATAATTTTGAGGTTACGGCGTTTGTCTATGACAAGTCCGTTGCCCATGAACTGAAACGTTGTTTTATTGAGGATATTTCAAATTCCCGACAACTGACAATAGGTGAGTTCCGTGCCCGTTCGCTATGGCAACGTTGTCTGGAGTCTGTTGCCCGTCTGTTCTCTCCTCTTCTGTAATATTTTAAGCAATAATATAGCTGTTTACCCGTGCCTCATTCTCTTTGTGAGGGTTCATCCTGAATGAATGTGAAGGAACTCAGAGATACTTCGCTTTGCTCAGTATGATAAGAATCTATTTGTCAACATATATATTATTATCATATCTTATTCCTTTTTCTTGAAAAAGCTGAAATTTACGCTTCCGTATGCTATATGTCTGAAGAAACATGGATGTTCGCTGAAGTCATAATCCTTGCCATGTTCAAAAATCAGGATACCATCTTTGTTGAGCATCTCTTTCTGCAATATCAGGTCTGGAATCTCTTTCAAATCCTTCAATGCGTATGGGGGGTCTGCAAAGATAAGGTCATAGCTTGCGCTGCAGCGACGGATAAAACGGAATACATCATCGCGGACCATGCGCCAATTCTTGTCGCCAAGCACTCCAGAGCATCTCTTCAGATGGACAAAATGTAATGAATCCATCTCAACCGATGTAACCTCTTTACAGCCTCTTGACAAGAGTTCAAGACTTATACTTCCGGTACCGGAAAAAAGGTCGAGTGCAATAGTCTCTTCAAAATCTACATTATTTGCAAGTATATTGAAAAGGTTCTCTTTGGCAAAATCTGTTGTAGGTCTTGCCTTGAAGTTGCGTGGTACGTCAAAGTGGCGTCCTTTATATTTACCGCTGATTATTCGCATAATATAAGTGCTTGCAGGTCAAATGGTATCTCTTTTAGTTTATTAAGTATGCTGGGGCTGAACAGAGTGTTGGGGTTTATACGTTTTATATTCTTGATGAAACGTCCACACTCAGGCTGCAATTTTTCAATGCTGCAATCTCCGCATATATATAAGGTGTCACCTGTTTGTGACAGTTCCTGTTCTTTCCATGTGCTAAGCAGGTAGAAAAGCAGGTTCTGCTCATTGTTGAATTTGAACAGATTACTGATTCTTATCTGCCCGCCCTTGATTGACATTAGTATTGCATGCCCGTTTATGGAGTAACATAGCATGTATTGCTCCTCGGGCAGAGGTGTACGGGTGAGATAACCGGCCAGAATGCTTATTGGTGTATAGAAGGATACGGTGCCATATTGCTGCAATACCTCGTATGTCGCTTTTTCTACAGGGAACAGAATCGTGAAATTGTGAGCTGTCATCTTGTTGGCTACAATTTCCATATTATTGCCTGCTCCTGGGAAACACAACTGCCAGTATTCCCTGTAATCCTGCCTGTCATCAAATTCTGCAGGAATTTGGGTGAACTCTCCGGTTTCAACAATAGCTTTTATATTACAGCCTTTTACATCGAACGGACACTCTTCTATAGCTTGTCTAAGGTTTGCTGCAAGAGATATTTCCTGAACAGGACAGTAGAAAAAGAATTGCAGTGAGTCGGGCAAAGATGGGGTATAGCTGCAAAAACAAAATCCATTCGTACTGACACGAATGGATAATGTTTTTTTCTGTATTTTATCCTCAATCATGGATAGTGTTGTACTCTATTATTCCCAGTTACCGGCGTTGTTGTTTGGCTCCTTAACGTTACCTACTCGACGGCATGGAATCAGCTTTACAACCTCCTCGTTGTTCTCGTCGAACTTAGGCTCACCCTTCTCGTCAAGAACTGGCTCACGTCTGATCTGTGTTACGTTCTTCTTGATTTCCAACAGGTAGTTTGCAAGCTCCTGATCATTGATACCCTGTAGGTACTGGCTGAAATCGGCTCTTGCCTCAAACAGGTATGTAAAGTCACCGCTTGCCTTCTGTATGCTGCTTGTCAAGAGAGCAAACTTCTCACCATTTGTATTGAAAGGAATGTATGGTAGTGAGTCAATAGGGAAGTTGATATTCTTGTACAATGTGTCAACAAGTGCAAACCATATTGTATCGCGACGGAAGTTGCGCAAATCACCTTCGTGTGTGTTCATGCCGCTCAATTCGTCGATTTCATTCCATTTGTCGCTCTCTTTTGCCTTTGCAAGCAGGCCAAGGACAATGTTGTCAGCCTCGTCAATTGTCAGTGAAACCTCAACACCGGCTTTGATTTTCTGCTGTTCTTTCTTGATGTTCGCAATCTTCTCAAGCTGGCGGTCATTCAATTCATAAGCCTTGTTTACAATGTAAATCTTCTCGTTCTTTACAAAGTTCAGCAAAGTGTCAAAATTGTCGGTGTACTGGCCGTTCGCCTTGTAGTACTGCACCTGAGCATTCTTGATTTTTACCAAACGGTCAATAACTACGCTGTCGCGTTTCAATCTTTCTGTTTTAAAGTCAATAGGACTCAAAACGCTACGTACGTTGATTGCTACCAATACAACAACGATGATAAACAATAATACTTTTAATAAGTTTTTCATTGCTATTTATTTTTAATTTATGTATTTTCGTGTCGCAAAAATAAGATAAAAAAACGAATATTCGTTTTATAAACTTATAATTTTATAAATAATAGTGATAAATAAATATTTATCATCGCAAATTAAGTCAAATTTTCCTTTTAATCCAACAGAAGAACAGGAAAATTTAATGGACAATATCGCTGACTTTATTTTATCCAATGACGACCGCAAGGTTTTTATGCTTTGCGGTTATGCAGGAACAGGTAAGACAACGATAGTGTCTGCTATTGTGCGTACTATGGAGCAGTTGGGTAGAAAGACTGTGTTGTTGGCTCCTACCGGGCGTGCAGCCAAGGTCTTTTCATCCTATTCGGGCAAGAGTGCATACACTATACATAAATGGATATACAGGCAAAAATCAATACTCAATGCAGCACAGTTCACCCTTATGGAGAACAGGGCGGTGAACACTTTGTTTATTGTTGATGAGGCTTCAATGATTTCAAATGCGGGAACTGGTATATTTGGTTCAGGTGCATTGCTCGATGACCTTGTAGAGTTTGTATACTCATCGCCGGGATGTTCCATGATTCTGCTTGGTGATACAGCACAGCTTCCTCCGGTAGGCGAAACTATTTCACCTGCCCTGTCTCCTGGTTATCTGCGTTCGATGTTCCTGTCGGTTGCTCATGTGGAACTCACAAATGTAATGCGCCAGCTTCACGATTCGGGTATTCTTTATAATGCCACAAGGTTGAGAGAGATTGTCTCGTCTGGCGAGAGCGGTGTCATTCCTCGGATTGAACTCTCCGGTTTCCCCGATATTGCACGTGTAAGTGGTGATGAACTCATAGAAGCAATAGAGAACTCTTATGGTAGTGTAGGTGTTGAGGATACAATAATCCTGTGCCGTTCGAACAAGCGTGCCAATGTCTACAACGAAGGTATCCGTCGCCGTATACTTTACCGCGAGGAGGAACTTACAAGAGGGGATTTGTTGATGGTTGTCAAGAATAATTATTACTGGCCGGAACTTCTCGGTAAAGAAGATAAAACCTTGCTTGAAAAGCTTGACTTTATTGCAAACGGCGATGTGGCCGAAATAATACGTGTTGGTGCTGTAGAGGAAATGTATGGTTTCCGTTTTGCCGATGTTACGGTGTCGCTGCTCGATTACGAGAGTTGTGAATTTGATGTGAAAATAATGCTTGACACGCTTATGAGCGAATCACCTTCGCTGACAAAAGAGGAAAATGAACGCCTGTTTAATGCTGTTTGGGAAGATTATCCCGAGATACGCTCAAAGCGGAAACGTATGGAGGAGATACGTAAAAATCCTTACTATAATGCTTTGCAGGTAAAATATGGTTATGCGGTTACTTGTCACAAGGCGCAGGGTGGTCAGTGGAAACGTGTCTTTGTTGATCAGGGGTATGTGACTCCCGACATGATGTCGGTCGACTATTACCGTTGGCTATATACGGCGTTTACCCGTGCCGGGGAGACACTGTATCTTGTCAACTGGAGTGATAATCAATGTTGTTGATTACTAAAGCATAAGTGACCGGGAATTCCCGGTCACTTATGCTTTAGTAATCTAATGTTATTGTAAAGATCTGGTTACTGTCAGAACCAGTATATTCATAAACTATCTTTCCATTGACTTTCTTGATAAGTTCAAGCAATGCAATTGTTTCTTCTGACGAATCTAAAGTACTTTTGATGTTTGCTTTGATTGCGTTTTCCTGCGCTCTCATCGCGTCAAAATCAACATATTGTTCGTTCACTGTGTAATAGTAGTAGAACGTGTCATTCTTGAATTCGCAACCGTTGCTTGTTGTAGCATAGTCAATCTGTACACCTTTCAGATTTTTATTTGCAGTTTCTGCCTCTTTGCGAAGTTGTTCCCGTACATTTTCCTTTTCTGCCTGTGGGCTACCACATGCTGTCAGAATCAGCACTGACAACATGAAAAACATGATTCTTTTCATAAGCAAATGTGATTTCAATATTTCTTTATGCAAATATATGTATAAACGAGCGAGAAATACGAAGCTTGCTTCGGTATTTCTTACAGCGAGTGCAGAATATATTCGAGATTTATCTCAAATATCCTTTAAATAAAGCGAGAAATACGAAGCTTGCTTCGGTATTTCTTACAGCGAGTGCAGAATAACCGTGTTTCTTACGCATAAAATAAACCCCAAAAGTTTTTTTCTAACTTTTGGGGTTCACTTCATTTTGGCTTCACCGGTTCTTTATTATTCACATATAATTTCAAAGACTTTGTCTATTGCTGCTTTAATTCCTGCAGGGTTCTTGCCACCGGCCTGTGCAAAGTGCGCCTGGCCACCGCCACCGCCTTGCATCTCGCGTGCAGCCTGTCCAACAATCTTGCCGGCATTGATGCCGCGCTCAACAAGGTCGGCGCTGACAGAGATTGTCAACTGTGGCTTCTCGTTGTATATGCTGCCCAATACTACAAGCAGGTTCTCGGGTTGCTCCTGACGCAACATGAATGCGATGTCCTTGGCTGCTGCTGGTGGAACGGGCAAAATAGCACTGATGTAACGCATGCCGCCCTTCTCCTTGATATTGCCAAGTAGCTCGTTCTTGGCCATGGCAACTTTCTCCTTTGCATACTCTTCAATCTCCTTCTTCAACTCGGCATTCTCTGCTATTGACTTGACGATGGTTGCCTTGAGGTTGGGCACATTGTTGAACAAAGCATGTATCTCCTTCAACAGGTTCTGTGTCTTGTAGATGTGGTTCTCCAATGCCTCGCCTGTGATAGCTTCTATACGGCGAACGCCTGCGGCAACTGAACTCTCGCTGATAATTTTGACCATACCAATTTTACCGGTAGCCGATACGTGTGTACCTCCACAGAACTCAATTGATGTACCGAACTGTACCACGCGTACAAAGTCGCCGTACTTTTCGCCAAAGAGTGCTATTGCACCAAGCTGCTTGGCCTCTTCAATAGGGATATTGCGATAGTCTGTAATCTGGATGTTTTCGCGTATGCGTGCATTGACAATGCGCTCAACCTGCTCAATCTCCTCTTCGGTAACCTTCTGGAAGTGTGAGAAGTCGAAACGTATACCGTCGGGTGTTACAAGTGAACCCTTCTGCTCAACGTGTGTACCCAAAACCTGACGCAATGCCTGGTCGAGCAGGTGTGTGCAAGAGTGGTTTGCCGCACAAGCAGCACGTTTCTCCTTGTTGACCTCGGCTATGAATGTTGCAGCAGGGTTTGAAGGGAGCTGCTTTGTGATATGCATAGGAAGGTTGTTCTCCTTCTTTGTATCTAAAACTTCAATGCGCTCATCGCCACATACAAGGAAACCGCAGTCACCTACCTGACCACCGCTTTCGGCATAGAAAGGAGTGTCCTTCAATACAATCTGATACAAAGTCTGGTTTTTTTGCTTTGTCTGACGGTAGCGGAGGATTGTTGTCTCATATTCGGTGTTGTCGTAACCAACGAAAGTACACTCGCCCTCGTTTACTGTTGTCCAGTCACCGTTCTCAACAGCCGCAGCGTTGCGTGCACGGGTCTTTTGCTTGAGCATCTCCTCGTCGAACTGCTCCATGTTTACAGTGAGACCGTTCTCGCGCAGTATAAGCTGTGTCAAGTCAATTGGGAAACCGAATGTGTCGTAGAGTGTGAATGCCTCAACACCGCTGATTTCGCTCTTGCCACTCTCCTTTGTTGCTGCAATGATTTTGTCCAGCATACCTATGCCAGTCTCAAGAGTGCGAAGGAATGAATCCTCCTCCTCCTTCATTACTTTGGTGATAAGTTCCTGCTGCTGTTTCAATTCGGGATAAGCGTCGCCCATGTTCTCAATGAGTGTAGGAACGAGCTTGTACATGAATGCCTGCTTCTGTCCCAGGAATGTGTAACCGTAACGTACTGCGCGACGCAAGATACGGCGAATTACATAACCGGCCTTGGCATTTGATGGCAACTGACCGTCTGTTATAGAGAATGAAATTGTACGTATGTGGTCGGCTATAACACGCATTGCAACATCGGTCTGGCTGTCGTCACCATACTTCTTGCCCGAAATCTCACCGATAGCCTTTATGATTGGCTGGAATACATCGGTGTCATAATTCGACTGCTTGCCCTGGAGTGCCATACACAGACGCTCGAATCCCATACCTGTATCGATAACCTTTGCAGGAAGTTCCTCGAGGTGACCGTCGGCCATACGGTTGAACTGCATGAATACAAGGTTCCATATCTCAATAACCTGTGGGTGTGAACCATTTACAAGGTCACGACCGTTGATTTTTGCTCTCTCCTCGTCATCGCGAAGGTCTATGTGAATTTCAGAGCATGGACCGCATGGACCTGTATCACCCATTTCCCAGAAGTTGTCCTTGTGGTTACCGTTGATTATACGCTCTGCAGGCAAATGCTTTTCCCAAATGGCTGCAGCCTCGTTGTCGCGCTCAAGTCCTTCTGCTTCACAGCCCTCGAACACAGTAGCATACATTCTTTCGGGATCGAGCTTTACAACCTGTGTCAAGTATTCCCAAGCCCAATCAATAGCCTCCTTCTTGAAATAGTCACCGAACGACCAGTTACCCAACATCTCGAACATTGTGTGGTGGTATGTGTCATGACCAACTTCCTCAAGATCGTTGTGCTTGCCGCTTACGCGAAGACATTTCTGAGAGTCGGCAACACGCTTGCTCTTTGCAGGGCTGTTGCCAAGAATGATGTCCTTGAACTGGTTCATACCGGCGTTGGTGAACATTAGTGTGGGGTCGTCCTTTACGACCATAGGAGCAGATGGCACAATAAGGTGCTCCTTCTGCTCAAAGAATTTCTTGAATGATTCTCTGATTTCTTTAGATGTAAGCATATCTTGTGTTTTTTTGTTGTTTTCACTTGTTTCAACCCTGTTCTGTGTCAAAACCTGAACGCGAACAAAGTTCGCGCGAAGTTACAATAAAATAATTGATTTTTTGCTCTTTGAAACAGGGAATATTGGCAATGCTTCCACTTTAGAGTGTTTAACTCTTATTATTTGCATTAAAAATAATGTTTTATTACATTTGCAGAATTAAGGTCGGTGGCATTACCTTGTGCTTCACTTGCAGTTATACTATGAGAAAGGTTTATTACATATTCAATCCCGATACGCGAACATACGACAGAGTATTTCCTAATTTTGCACAGAAATTCCTTACTAATCTGCGCACATTTCTGTTGTATATAATTTTCGGTGGAATATCGTTTCTCGTTTTCTATCTTTTCATAGATAAGCCCTCGGTAGAAGAATTTGAGAACGAAAACTCGCAGTTGTTGGCACAATACAATATCCTTTCAAAGAGATTGGATAATGCACTTATGGTAATGCGTGACATACAACAGCGCGATGACAATCTATACAGGGTCATGCTTGATGCCGAACCGCTGTCATCGACAACGCGCAATGCAGGCTATGCAGGTACAAACCGTTATGACGAACTTCTGAAAATGGACAATGCCGAGTTGCTGGTTGAGACAACCCAAAAGGTTGATTTGCTCGAAAAGCAGCTATACATGCAGATAAAGTCTTTCGATGAGATTGTAGCCATGGACAAGGACGCACAGACCCGCTTGCGTCACATACCGGCCATACAGCCAATTGCGAACAGGGATCTAAAACGTACTGCTTCGGGCTACGGTTATCGCGTTGACCCCATTTACAAGGTGCGCAAGTTTCATAAGGGAATGGATTTCTCATGCGACAAGCGTACGCCTATATATGCGACTGCCGATGGAGTGGTAGAGGAGGCAAAGTGGATGTCTGGATATGGATATACGGTTGTCATTGATCATGGCTATGGATACAAGACCCTGTATGCTCATCTGTTTGACAAGAAATTCATTGTAAAGAAAGGCCAGAAGGTTGTTCGCGGTGAACAGATTGCACTAAGCGGAAATTCGGGAAAAAGTTCCGGTCCTCATCTGCACTATGAGGTTATTGTTAAAGGTAGAAACGAGAATCCTATCAATTACTATTTTATGGATCTTGACGCTGATGGTTATGACCAGATGTTGCAGATGGCCGAGAACCATGGTAAAATATATGACTGATTATGGCACTTAACAACAACAAGGATTTAAAGCTTTATTATACAATAAAGGAGGTAGCCAAGGAACTTTCCGTAACCGAGACAACTTTGCGCTATTGGGAGACTGTGTTTCCACAGGTGTCACCCTACAAAGGTGCCAATGGCGTGCGCCGGTACACAAAAGATGATATCAAGACATTGCGTACAATCTACCATCTTGTTAAGGAACGCGGTCTTACCCTATCTGGTGCAAAGAAACAGTTCAAGTTCGGTGGCCCAAAAGAGAGTGCCGAAACTAATAGCGATGTAATAGATCGTCTAAAGGCTGTCAAAGAGGAGTTGCTTGGGATTAAGGCGGAACTGGATATGCTTTGAGCATAATTGATTGGGCCTGTGCTGTGAGTCCTATAATTCACAATAGAGAACTCTGTGTTTATCCTATTCTGGCAATAGTCTTGATGTTCTTTATTTTCTTCAGGCTTTCGCAGATGTTCTTTACCTCTTCCACATCGTGGACATTAATCCAGAATGTACCCTCAAAAATACCGTCATTGCTTTCGAGATGTATTTTTTGAATGTTTGCACTCATCTGCTGATATATAATGGTGGTTATCTCGTGCAGAACACCCATATCGTCAATACCTTTTATTTGTATAGGAACTGCAAAGTAAAGATGTTTGTGGGTTTCCCATTTTGCAGCAAGAATCCTGTTTCCATGACTGCTCTTTAACGTGTCTGCAACCGGGCAGTTACGCTTGTGTATTATAATACGTTTGTTTTCGTCGTAATATCCAAGAACATCGTCACCAGGAATTGGGTTGCAGCAGTCTGCAATAATGTAATTGCTTTTAAGGTTCTCGTCGGTCAGTTGTATGGGCTTCTTGTGGTCTACACCTTCATGTTGTGTAGCAGTAATGTTCTCTTCTTTCTTTTTGTCGCGATTGAAAGAGAATAGTGACTGGAAACTGAACTTCTTGTTTCCAAGCAGTATATCCTTGTCTTCGCTGCCAAGATTGATTGTGCCTTTGCCTATGGCAATATGTAGCTCTTCGCGGTCTTTCAGCTTGTAGTGCTTCCAGAGCTTTTCTACATTGCCGGCATGGTTGCTTATACCCTCATGCTCAAGGAAACGGTTCAGTTTTTCCTCTCCTTCATTCTGCATCAGGCGTTGTTGGCGTCTGATAGCTGCCTGTATCTTTGCGCGTGCTTTTGCTGTGGTTACAAATGATAGCCAGTTTTCGTTTACTCGCGGAGCATTTGAGGTGAGAATTTCCACCTGGTCACCACTCTGTAGCTGATGGTTTATGGGAACAAGTTTGTGGTTTACCTTTGCTCCAATACAATGGTTGCCAAGGAATGTGTGTATGCTGTATGCAAGGTCAAGGGCTGTACAGTTCTGTGGCATGGTCTTTATATCTCCCTTTGGGGTAAATACAAAGATTTCTGTTGCATAAAGGTTCAGCTTTATTGTGTCAAGGAAGTCCAGTGCATTGGGCTGTGGGTCATCAAGGATTTCCTTGATGGTGTGCAGCCAATTGTCAAGCTGTTCCTCATTGCTCTCTTCGCCCTGACTTTTGTATTTCCAATGGGCTGCAATGCCTCGTTCTGCAACTTCATTCATCTTTTCACTTCGCATCTGTACCTCAATCCATTCGCCGTGCAAGCTCATGAATGTTGCATGCAGTGCCTTGTATCCATTTGTGCGTGGTTTGTTGACCCAATCGCGCAGACGATCGGGGTGGGCGTTGTAAAGCTTGGTAAGTGCAATATATATATTGAAGCATTCGTTGTTCTCGTCCCATCCTTCGCGGGGCTCAAATATGATTCGTACAGCAAGGATGTCGTATATGTCTTCAAATGCAACATGCTTCTTTTGCATTTTGTTCCATATGGAGTATGGTGACTTTACACGTCCGATAATGCGGTACTTGTATCCCATAGCATCGAGTTGTTGACAAATGGGTTCGGTAAAATCCTTGTATAACTTGTCGCGTTCCCTGCTGGTCTTTTCAATCTTTTTTTCTATCTGGGCATACTCCTCGGGGTGTTCGTATCTGAAACTAAGATTCTCCAGTTCGGTTTTTATGCGGCTCAGTCCCAGACGATAGGCTATTGGGGCATATATGTATAATGTCTCACCTGCAATCTTATATTGCTTGTTCACCTGCATGTATTCAAGTGTACGCATGTTGTGCAGGCGGTCGGCAATCTTTATAAGTATCACTCGAATATCCTCACTCATGGTGAGCAGGAGCTTCTTGAAATTCTCGGCTTGTTCCGACGCTTGTGCGCCAAATACTCCGCCTGAAATCTTTGTGAGTCCGTTTACAATGTTTGCAATCTTTTCGCCAAAGAGGTTCTTGATGTCCTCGATAGTGTAGTCCGTGTCCTCTACAACATCGTGCAGCAAAGCAGCGCATATTGATGTTGAACCGAGACCAATCTCCTTGCAGACAATGCGTGCAACAGCAAGTGGATGTATGATATATGGCTCACCGCTATGACGGCGCACACCTTTATGTGCCTGTCGTGCGAAGTTGAAAGCTTTGGTTATGATTTCAACCTTTTTGCGATGTTGCGATGAAAGATATATATCCAACAATTCCTGAAAGGCTGCATTTATTGCAGCCTCTTCGTCCATTGCCTTTATCTTGTCATTGTCTGTATTCATGGCCGGTTAGTATATTTTAAGATATTTGCCTTCCCTGATATTGGTGTTACGCATATTGTTCCACTTCATTATCTGCTTGACGGTAACCCTATATTTGAGTGCTATACTTCCAAGAGTCTCGCCTCTCCTGATCTTGTGGCGTTTGAGTGTTCCACGGCCATCGTCATTGTCCTTGGCCTGCTTTAGCATTTTTTCAAGGCTTTCGGTTGGGACGAACTCCTCTTGTCTGTGCTTGTAGATGGTGTCTTCATTTGCAATGAAACGTGTGAGCATGCTGTTGGACAGTCTTAATACAAACGGCTCGTTGGCTCCTGGGATTATATCCTTTATGTACTGTGGGTTAAGTGCCCTAATCTCTTCAATGTCAGCCTCACATATATCGGTAATCTGTTTGAAATGAAGATTCTTGTTTACAACTACAGTATCTGTAATTATAGGAGTTGCAGGTTCCAAAGGATATATACCATGCTCTTTATGGTATGTCATTATGTAGTTCGCTGCAATAAACATCGGTAGGTATCCGCGTGTCTCGCGTGGCAACCAACGGTATATTTCCCAAAAGTCGGTCTTTCCACCTGAGCGCATGATGGCTTTCTTGACATTTCCCGGGCCGCAGTTATATGCAGCAATGGCAAGTTCCCAGCTTCCAAAAATTCCGTACAGGTCGTTCAGATATCTTAAAGCGGCTTTTGTTGATTTTATAGGGTCAAAACGCTCGTCAATGTAGTTGTTCGAGCGCAGGCCATACAATTTTGCTGTTGAGAATATGAACTGCCACAATCCTTTTGCGTTCGCTCTTGAAACAGCTTTGGGATTCAGAGCCGATTCTATGATTGGCAAATATTTTAGTTCATGAGGAATACCCTGCCTGTCAATCTCCTCCTCTATGATTGGCATATAGAACTCTGACATTCCAAGCATATATGAAACCAGTGAACGGTTCCTTGTGGTGTATCTGTCTATACATGTACGCACCATGTTGTTGTATGGCATTCTTACAATTGTCGGCATTTTTATCAGACGCTCGGCATATGTGGTATCGCTTGTCGTTATTCCTTTCCAATCTTCGTTGTTGTCTGCTGTGGACTTTAACAAATTGCGTGATTGCCAGCTGTTGAGCATGCTGTCGATATTCTCGATAACCCCTTCGGGGAGGTCAAAAACAAGGGTGTCGCCTTCAAGAGACAACTCCAATGAGTCCATTTTAAGGCTGTCTGTCGGTATAATATCGTTATCGGGCATAGCAATGACCATGCCTGTTCTGCTGTATCCTGTTGAAAGTATTGTTAATGTAATTAATGCTATAAAAAGTCTGTGCATGTATGCTCGTGCTTTGTGATAGTATTTAGAATGTTATGTTGCAGTTCAGCCCGTAGTATCCTCTGTCGGGTGAAAGGCTGCTTCCTCTCATTATATCAGGTTCAATGGTGAGGTTTATATCCTCGGTTATATCAAAACTTGACAGTTGGGCATCCACATAGGCATCGATGACTGATATCGCGTATACACCTATGAATGCAAAGACACTCAGGTCGCGCCAACGGCGATAACGGTCCTTTCTCTTCTTGAAAACATCTTTCAGGTACTCCTTGTTCTTTTCAAAATCATATCCGGGGCGAAAGAAATCCTTGTACGAATCGCTGTTAGGATCACTGTCCATTATGTCAAGATATGCCTGACGGTAATCCTTGTACATCTGGCTGTTCCAGTTATATGCATAAAGGCAACCTACAAATCCACCATAAACAATCGGCAGTTTCCAGTACTTGCGGTTATATATCTGTCCGCCACCAGGTATTACCAAGGCAAGCCAAGTGGCTTTTTCAGGTTCTGGTTTCCATATCTGGGTACTTGTATACAGTTCCTGTCTTTTGAGTGCTGCACGGCTGCTGTCGGGTGATATTGTCAATGCTTTGTCTACCTTGTCGAAGGCATTTACGTATATTGACGAATCCTGCTTTAGTGTGTGTGCAACAATAGTGTCTCCTGTTGTTGCAAGTTCCAATGTCTGTGCATTGAGTTTGCCGGCAAACATCGAAATCAGCATGACAACAGATACGAACCTTGATATTTCTTTAATGTGTAACACGCTGTTTATTGGTTAAGTTTGTCGAATATTGATATAATGCGCTCCAGTTCCTCTTCATTCTTGAATCTTATGCTAATCTTGCCACTTCCTTTAGCCGAGCATGTAAGTTGTACGGGTGTCTGGAAAAAGTGTGTAAGATGTTTCTTTAGCTGATGGTATTCTGCATCCTGTTTCTTGTCGCCGTTCTGTTTTTGAGCAGTGACAGGCTTTGTCTCCCCTTCCTTTGTGCGACGTACAAGTTCCTCTACTTCGCGTACAGAATAACCGTTCTTTTCTATTTCGTGAAATAGGTTTATCTGGTCGGCATGCGAGTCGAGCGATAATAGAGCCTTGGCATGTCCCATGTCTATCTTCCTCTCTTTAAGCGCTACCTGAATTGTTGCAGGCAGTCTTAGAAGGCGCAGGAAATTGGCTACAGTGGCACGTCCTTTACCAACTCTTTTGCTCAACTGCTCCTGTGAAAGATTGTGCTGTTCTATAAGTTGCTGGTATGCCAATGATATTTCAAGAGGGTTAAGGTCCTCGCGTTGTATATTCTCGATGAGCGCCATCTCCATGGTCTCTTCGTCATCGGCCTTGAGAATATATGCAGGGATAGTCTCTTTTCCGGCAAGCTGCGAAGCGCGGAAACGTCTTTCACCGGCAATAATCTGGTAGGTGTCGTCGTCCATCTTGCGCAGGGTAATAGGCTGGATTACACCAAGTTCCTTGATAGAGTCGGCAAGCTCCTGCAACGCCTCTTCGTTAAAGTCGCGACGTGGCTGGTTGGGGTTGGCAAAAATCTTGTCAATCTCTATTTCGCCTATTGATGATGAACCTGAAGTGCGTACAGCCTCGGTAGAGATAAGGGCATCAAGTCCGCGTCCTAATGTGAATTTCTGTTTTGCCATTATTCGTTGTTTCTTTTTATAATCTCTTCGGCAAGCGCCAAATAGTTCTTTGCTCCGGTCGATTCTGCGTCGTACATGATTACCGGAACTCCCATGCTTGGTGCTTCGCCCAATCTGATGTTTCTTTGTATCACTGTTTCGAATACAAGCTCACGGAAGTGACGTTTGACCTCATTGTATACCTGGTTGCTGAGGCGCAGACGTGAATTGAACATTGTGAGCAGGAATCCTTCAATGTCGAGTTTGGGGTTAAGGTTCGACTTGATGATTTTTATTGTGTTGAGCAGTTTGCTGATACCTTCGAGCGCAAAATATTCGCACTGTACAGGTATTATCACAGAGTCGGCTGCTGTAAGTGAGTTTACTGTTATCAGTCCCAATGAAGGTGAACAGTCAATCAGAATGTAATCGTATTTGTCCTTGATTGTCTTCAGGGCCTCGCGCATGATCTTTTCCCTGTTGGGCATGTCGAGCATCTCTATCTCGGCACCAACAAGGTCTATGTGCGAGGGGATAATGTCCAAACCCTTGACACATGTGTTATGTATACCGTCCTGTGGCTGGGCTTTGTTTATTAGGCATTCGTAAATTGAGCACTCGATTTCCCTGATGTCAATTCCAAGACCCGATGAGGCATTGGCCTGAGGGTCGGCATCAATAACGAGTACTTTCTTTTCAAATGTAGCCAAAGAGGCTGCCAGATTTATGGCTGTAGTCGTTTTACCAACTCCACCTTTCTGGTTAGCCAAAGCGATAATCTTTCCCATTATATCTTAATTATTTAGTTTCTGAAAATAATGAATCGGCAGGCTGTAAATCCTGCCAGTTGCAATTATATTTAATTATTTGCAAAAGTAATAATTTTATATAATAGGCTCTTATAAAAAACGATTTACTTATGAACAATCGGTTAATAACTGATTATAAAAAATGTTATCGCGTGGTGCGATAACATTTTTTATACCGTTTTTACAGCAGATTTATTCAATGAATATCTTGTGTGTAGTCGAATTTCTCTTGCCTTCTGTTGTGACAATGTAGAATCCCTTTGGAAATCCTTTTACTATTGCTGTTGCACCGTTATAGACTTTCTGCAGTTTGCCATCGGCTGTATGTATCGAAATCTTCTCTGTATCACCACCACAGCTTATGACACCGTCTTTAAGTTCAATCTTTCCTTCGCAAACTTCTTTTATTCCGGTGTCGTTGTTTTTGTCTACAATCTCTATTGTATAACTTTCGGACAGTGAAACAGCTTTTTCCACCAATTTGTCTCCCGATACAACAATATACTTAATGCCGTTCTTGCTTGCTTGCTGTGTCCATTGCAACGACCATTTGTCGCCCATCTTTGTAAGCAGATAGGTGTTCCAGTCGCTATAGTACTGGTTTGTTCCAAATACACCGTATTCGTTTATGTATCGTCCGTCGGCCTTGCTTGTTATCTTATAGCAGTTCTCTCCACTGCTGTCGATTGTTATGTTCCACTCCTGTGCTATTCCTGGTGTTGCAGCCTCAACGAAAGTCGGTGTACCTCCGCTGCCGCCTACATTGTTGTTGGTGAGATACTTGCCGTTGTTCTTGATGTAGTATACAGAACTACCGTCAATGTGTACCGGTTGCTTTTCTCCGCCAAGTGGAACAATGTCAAAAATGAAGTTCGCAGGAAGTCCTTCGGTAGAGTTGCTTTTCTGAATTCGGGTGCCGTTGGTACCCCAGTAGTTGTTGCCTGCGCTACCTGCATTCTGTATCGCAAACTTGCCGTTTGCCAGCAATCTAATCTCATAGGTGTGCCAAACAGCTTCGTATGGGTTAGTTTCATCACTTACAGTGAAACATCCGTTCTCGTTTAGATATCTGTTATCCTCAAGGTTAATTATCTTGTAACGGTTGGTGCTTGGGTCCAAAGTAATTTTCCATTCCTGACGCTGTGGACGTACATCATCCTTTGCTGCCAGGAATTGTGGAACACTGCCGGCAGTCTTTGGTTTGGTGTTGGTCAGGTACTTATCGTCGGTCATGATATAATATGTGCCGTTTTCAAGCACTTGTGCGGGGAATACATCAGTCCTGTAGTCGTAATTCTCCTTGTATTCTGCAACCAGTTCTCCTATTTTTTCCTTTATGAAAGGCTCTACATGTACGGTTGCAACAACAGGAGTTGCAACCTTCAACGAACCGTTGTAATCGCGTGAACGTAGCGCAGCCTGTGCTTCATCGTTCTCAACATAGCGTAGATAGCTGTCTATGAAACTCTCTGGGTTCTTGTCGATAAGAGCACCCTGCATTTCAACGATACATACTCCTTTTTCTCCTAAGTGCTTCATGCTCTTCAACCAAGGTTCAATCTCCTTTATGAGTGCAGGGGCTTCGTTGCATTCTAGCAATGTAGTTGCCGTTTCAACAAATTTCTTGAACTGTTCGTTTACAGCACTGTATGCGGCAGTTGTGTTGCCTGCGGCCATTTCTCTGTCAAAAATCGATTTGGCTGCTACAAATTCGGGCGATTCATTTGTACGTCTCAAGCCATGTACGGTAGAACCAAGGTCAACATTGTTTTCGCAGAAGAAATGGAATGCACTGCTGTTTTCAGGCATAAGATACTTGATTGCTGCCTCCCACGAACTCTCTGCATCGTATGCCTGCATGTTCCAGTTATAGTCTCCAATGCTGAAAAGTGAAACCTTTGAAGCTTCGGCATACTCCATAGGATTAGCCACAAAACCGCTCAGCATGTCTGCAATATCAAGGTCGTTGCCATAAGTGGGACCCATCAGCAGGTGGTTGATACAGTAGTCGGTAACAGGATAGTTGAGCCATATGTATGCCTTGCGGCTTATCTGGTTGTTTATCCATGTCATGTCGCTCTTGTTTATCATGTCCACAACGCTGTTGCCGGTCCACATAATGCGTACATTCTTGTTCATTGTGGTGCCGAGAGTAGAGAGGTAGTCGCCGCTTGACCAACCTTTGTTGTATTGTGTCGGACAAATGATACAAGGATTTATGTCGGGGTATGTCTTGGCAAGCTCATCGGTAATGTAGTTCATCAGCAAGGCCTGCTTGTCGCCACGTGTTCCTTCTCCTCCCCATACATCGTCAAAGAATACTGCAAATGTGCGTACTCCAAGTTTGTACATGGCTTTGAGTTTGTTTACAATATTGACACTGTCTGTCTTGTTCCACTTTATGTCATCTCCCGGGTGAATAGCCCATACGAAGTCCACCTTGTTTGCTTTGGCTGCATTGACATATTCTGCAATCTTCTTACCTTCGGCTTCGGGGTATTCTTCGCGCCATTTGCTCTTGTGATATGCGTCGTCCTTTGGGCCATAGATGTATACGTTCATCTTCTGTCGTCCGAACATCTCGAAAAGTCCCATACGGTCGGCTTCGCTGTAAGGGTTGCCATAGTATCCTTCCACAAGTCCTCTCTCCGAAACGCTGGGGTAGTCTGTGACTGTAACACACATTACATTCTGCTGCGAAGCAATCTGTATGAATGTCTGTACGCCATAGAAAGTACCCGAACCGTCATTTCCGGCAATAATAACCTTCCCTTTCTCTACCGCAAGGTAATATCCCTCACTCTTGTCAGGAATAAGTTCCTCGTATTGTGCCACTGTGGCGTCACCCCTTTCTCCAATGATTACTTCTATACCTCCATCTGCGGTATTGAAGTTTTTTGTAAACAGTGCTGTTGCAGCAACGTCAGCCTCTTCTGCACCAATAAGCGTGTAAGAACTGTTGTTTTCAAAAGCAATCTCCTCGCTCCAGGTAATTTGCTGTGGGGTTGGCGACACTGTAATTTTCTGAGCCTTGCTTATTGAGCAAAAGCCGGCAATGGCAATCAGTGCCAAAGAAAATAAGTATTTTTTCATGGAAATGATGTTTTTTTAAGTTTCGTAAAGGTATGTAAATTGCGTTGATAAAGCAAATACTGCAAAAAAATATTACTTTTGCGGTAGAAACATTTTTTTGAACCCATATAAACTATAGAATATGACAGAAAAACCATTGATACTTGTTTCCAATGACGATGGCTACCGTGCAAAGGGTATAAATAGTCTGGTAAGTGTGCTAAGGGAATTTGGAGATGTTGTGGCTGTTGCTCCCCACACAGGCCGTTCGGGTAAGGGTTGTGCAATAACAAGTGAAACTCCAATAAAGGTTGAACTTGTTGCAAGTGAGCCCGGGTTCGAGATGTATTCGTGTACCGGAACACCATGCGATTGCATAAAAGTCGCTTGTCATGCAATTGTTCCACGTCGTCCGTCACTTGTTGTAGGCGGTATAAATCATGGCGACAATTCTGCCGTGAATGCACACTATTCAGGTACAATGGGTGTTGTTCTTGAAGGTTGTATGAAAGGCATTCCTTCGATAGCCTTTTCTCTATGTTCGCACGATTCCGATGCTGATTTCACTCCTACATTCGATGTTATCCGTAAAGTGGTTGCGGCTGTTCTTAAGCGTGGCTTGCCGGCCGGTAGCTGTCTGAATGTCAATTTCCCCGATTCTGCTTCGTATGCAGGTGTAAGAATCTGCCGTCAGGCTGCCGGTAGTTGGGTGAACGAGTGGGAGGCTCATGAACATCCCAGTGGTGGCAAATGGTGGTGGCTTACAGGCGATTTTGTGGTCGAAGAGCAGGGAGATGATGCCGACCGTGTGGCATTGGACAACAACTATGTGACCATTACTCCTACAAAGATAGACTTCACCGATTATGCTTTATTGGAAGATATGAAAGGGTGGGGGCTTTGATTTTCCTGACATTTAAATAAATACAAGATGAAATACTATCTCATTGCAGGTGAGGCTTCGGGTGATTTGCATGCCTCAAACCTTATGAAGGCTATAAAGGGTACAGATGTCAATGCCGAATTCCGTTTCTTTGGCGGTGATCTTATGACCGCTGTCGGTGGCACACGTGTGAAGCATTACCGTGAACTTGCATACATGGGATTTATCCCGGTACTTCTTCACCTGAGAACCATTTTTGCCAATATGCGCCTGTGTAAAAAGGATATTGTTGCATGGTTGCCCGATGTGGTGATTCTTGTAGACTATCCTGGTTTCAATCTCTCGATTGCAAAATATATACACAAGAACACCAATATACCTGTGTATTATTATATCTCTCCAAAGATCTGGGCCTGGAAGGAGTATCGTATAAAAAATATCAAGCGCGATATTGATGAACTATATTCAATATTGCCGTTCGAGATAGACTTCTTTGAGAAAAAGCATGGCTATAAGATAAACTATGTGGGAAATCCCTGCGTCGATGCTGTTGATTCCTTCAAAAAGCACATTTCGACAGCATGTATCCCTTTTGCAGTAGAGAATAAATTGCCATCAAAGCCAGTTGTGGCGTTGTTGGCAGGTAGCCGCAAGCAGGAGATAACAGCCAATCTGCCAATGATGATGGAGGCAATGGAGAGCTACCCCGATTATTTGCCGGTCATTGCCGGTGCGCCGGGTATTGACAAGGAATTTTATAAACCTTATATTGAAAAGGGTGCCCATATTGTGTATGGGCAGACTTACAGCCTTCTCAATAATGCGCATGCAGCGCTGGTGACATCGGGTACAGCAACTCTTGAAACAGCCTTGTTTGGTGTGCCGCAGGTAGTTTGCTATGCAACTCCTATGGCAAAACTCTATTCATGGCTCAAGAAACGTTTTCTAAAGGTCAAATATGTCTCTCTTGTAAATCTTATTGCGGGCAGGGAGGTCGTGCGCGAGCTTGTTGCAGCCGACATGAGCCTCGATAACGTTAAAGCCGAGTTGGGTAAGATTCTTCCTTGCGACAGTAAAGAAAGAGCGGCTATGCTCAAGGAGTATAGCCGCATGGTGGAGATTCTTGGTCAGCCGGGAGCTTCGGAGCGTGCCGCTGCCAAAATCATATCTTCTCTAAAATCAAAGAATCCCGATAAGATTTAAATATATTATCACAGCAGGAATTGCAAGCAGTGTGCTGTCGAAACGGTCGAGTATACCTCCATGTCCAGGCAGCATATTGCCCGAATCCTTTATCTGCATTTCTCGTTTCATACTCGATTCTATAAGGTCGCCGAGTGTTGCAAATACAACAACCACCAATGCCATTCCCATCCATTGGTACATATCCATTATGTTGAAGTACAATGACATTACGTAACCAGCAACAACAGCAACCAAAGCGCCGCCGGCAAATCCCTCCCATGTCTTTTTAGGAGATACACGCTCGAACATCTTGTGGCGTCCCAATGTACAGCCAAAGCAGAATGCGCCGGTATCGTTGCTCCATATGAAAATGAAAATTGATAATGGCAGTACGAAACTGTATCCGTTATGTCCGGCTGCAAGCATGTTCAATAGTGCAAAAGGAAGAGCTGCATATACCTGACTCAAAGAGAAGTATGCTACATTGTCAAGTGTCTTGCCGTTCTTGTCAAAAAGTTGCCCTATGAATGCGTATGCCATAATTAAAATGTATGGCAGAAACAGTCTGAGTGGGTTTGCAACCTCAAAGTTGAAAACAAAGAACGAAGCCAGGAACAGGAAAAATCCTCCGGCTATTGCTATCCACTTGTTGAATGTGGTCTTTTTGTATTGTTTCACAAGTGTACAGAACTCATTCACTGCAAGCAGTGTTATGAGCATGAACATCGCTCCGAATGTTTCATGGCTGTATAGCATGGAGCCAA
This sequence comes from Bacteroidaceae bacterium, assembly GCA_017555865.1. Taxonomy (GTDB): domain Bacteria; phylum Bacteroidota; class Bacteroidia; order Bacteroidales; family Bacteroidaceae; genus HGM04593. The sequence goes on along the minus strand of JAFZFM010000241.1, from coordinate 2,566 downwards.
TGAGAGCAGCAACGAATGTTGCGCCTGTAATTGTACGTACAATTAGTTTCTTCATAATAATAGTGTTTATGCTAGTTGTGCTTTATCTTCAGTCTTTTCTGTTGCCTCCGAAATTTCGTTATCTGTGTTGCTTCCCTTCTGGTTGCCGCCGAAAATCTCCTCGCTGCGTGAGGCCCATGGGCGTTTGCCGAAAATCTTCTCGACATCTTCGGCAAAAATGACTTCGCGCTCCATCAGGATTCTGGCAAGTTCGGCATGTCCCTCCTTGTGTTCCAGCAACAGCGCCTTGGCTCTTTCATACTGTGCTGTAATCATTGCATGAACCTCGTTGTCAATTGTTTCGGCGGTCTTTTCGCTGTATGGACGGTTGAACGAATACTCGTTATTGTTGTAGTAGCAAAGGTTAGACAATCTTTCACTCATTCCAGCATACGCAACCATGGCATATGACTGTTTTGTAACCCTTTCAAGGTCGTTCATTGCGCCGGTTGAAATCTGTCCTATAAAAGTCTCCTCGGCTGCACGTCCGCCAAGTGTGGCGCACATTTCGTCAAGCATCTGCTCCTTTGTGGTAATCTGACGCTCCTCAGGCATATACCATGCTGCGCCAAGGGCTCTGCCACGTGGAACTATTGTCACCTTGATAAGAGGGTTTGCATGCTCGAGGAACCACGAGATTGTTGCATGACCGGCTTCGTGTATGGCAATGGTCTCCTTCTCCTTCTGTGTCATGACTTTGGTCTTTTTCTCAAGGCCTCCGATAATACGGTCTATTGCGTCAAGGAAATCCTGCTTGTCTACAGCTTTTTTCTTGTTGCGGGCTGCTATAAGGGCAGCTTCATTACATACATTTGCAATATCGGCACCCGAAAATCCAGGTGTCTGGCGTGCAAGAGTGTCAACATCTACCGATGTGTCGAGTTTTAGTGGGCGTAAGTGTACTCCAAACACCTCCTTGCGTTCGTTCAGGTCGGGTAGGTCAACATGTATCTGGCGGTCAAAACGTCCTGCGCGCAACAGCGCCTTGTCAAGGATGTCGGCACGGTTTGTGGCGGCAATGACAATTATACCACTGTTAGTTCCAAATCCGTCCATCTCGGTGAGCAACTGGTTAAGGGTATTTTCGCGTTCGTCATTTCCACCCATCGATGGGTTTTTGCCGCGCGCACGTCCAACAGCGTCAATCTCGTCAATGAATATTATACATGGAGCCTTTTCCTTTGCCTGGCGGAAAAGGTCACGTACTCGTGAGGCTCCAACACCTACGAACATCTCAACAAAGTCGGAGCCCGACATAGAGAAGAACGGTACGTTAGCCTCGCCTGCAACTGCTTTTGCAAGCAGTGTCTTTCCTGTTCCAGGAGGGCCTACAAGCAATGCGCCCTTGGGAATCTTACCGCCAAGCTCGGTGTATATCTGAGGACTTTTGAGAAAGTCTACAATCTCTTTAACCTCCTGCTTGGCTCCTTCTTGTCCGGCAACATCCTTGAAGGTTATTGAAGGTGTATTTGTCTTGTCAAAAAGTTTTGCTTGTGACTTGCCTACATTGAATACGCCGCCTTGTCCGCCACCACCGCCACTCATTCGTCGCATGATGAAAATCCATATGGCCACAATTACTATAAGTGGCATAAAGTTCCAGAACAGTCCTCCAAGAAAATCTGGTTTTTTTCTGTATCGTAACTTGCCGTTGAAATTGGGACCATCACCGTCATTCAATTTTTGCTCGAATATGAATTTTTCGAAATTGTCCCTTGAACCAAGTGTGGATATTACCATTGGACGTGAATCCTTTGCAAGATGTATGTTGGTGAATACATATTTTGCCGAGTCGGGATACAGGTATGCCTCAACCTCATCGGTGTCATATACGGTTATGGATTCAACATATCCCTTTGAGATGTATTCTGTCAGTTCTGAGTACTCTTTCTCTATGGTCTGGTTATTCTCGTTGTCCCCAAACATGTAGAATAGCAGCAACAAACCACCAACTACAATGTAGAACCAGGTGAAATTTATTTTTGGTTTCTTTATATTTTTTGCCATTTTGTGAATTATATCAATTAATCAAGGTCGGGAATGGTTGTAACTGTCGCGTCAGCCCACAAGTGTTCAATATCGTAGAACTTGCGTGTGTCGGGCAGGAATATATGTACAAGAATGTCGCCATAATCCATTGCAACCCACTGTGCGTTGCGCAAGCCGTCTACCGCGTATGGCTTGCGTCCGCAGTTTACTCTCACTGTGTCCTCTATAGAATCTGTTATCGCAGAGACCTGGGTGGGTGAGTTGCCCTGACAAATGACAAAGTAGTCGCAAATGCTGTTGCCTAGTTTTAACATGTCGACTATTACAATCTCTTTTCCTTTTTTATCCTGTATACCTTCAATTATCTGCTCAATTACCTCTTTGGCAGACGCCGTCTTTTTTTGCATAAGTATAGAATTCCTTTTTGGTTAAATATTCTCCTTGTAGCAGCATAGGATCTCGTGTGTGCCTCTGTTGCCTACAAGGTTTTCTTTGGTAAATGCAAAAAACGTGCCATGTGGCAGTTTTGCATACTCCT
>JAFZFM010000240.1 GCA_017555865.1 Bacteroidaceae bacterium | reverse complement strand
ATGATGTCGAAACCACCTGTGTTGCGGTACTCGTCCATGATCTCGGCTGTAATCTCCATGTATTTGTGGTCAACCAAACCGCCAGGACCCATAAGGAAACCATAGAGGCGGCTATTGGGGTTGAGTTTTTTTACACCGTCGAAAAGACCTGCGATAACGTTGTGTCCACCGGGAGCCTGACCTCCTGAAAGGATAACACCTACATTAATTGCAGGGAACTCCTGAGCCTCGCCGCCCTTCTCGAAAGTGATGATGGGAAGACCATATGTGTTGGGGAACATGGCTTTGATAGCCTCCTGGTCGGCAACTGATTCTGTTGCAGCACCTTCACAAAGTTTTACAGTCCCGGTCAAAGCCTGGGGAAGTTTGGGCTGGTATGCAGCCCTAGCCTGTTGCAATGCACTTATTTTCATGTTTCTCAAAATAAATTTAAAAACGTCTGTTTAATTCAAAGTATTGGCAAATTTCGCTTTTTTTTATGAATTTTAAAAGCGGTTTTGTCTTTTTTATTGTTTCGCACCTTAAATATCTGTCTTGAACTATTATTTATTGTATGGTTGTTGCATAATTCGCTCCAAACATATATCTTTACAAATGAATTTTTTAAAAAAATACAATTATGGCAAGCAGAAAGAATTTGAAAAAGGTTATTACATTTGTTGTTGATGAGTTGGCTACCGAGGCTTTCATTATGTCCTACGACGCAAAAGGCGATACCGAGGCATGGGTGAACCTGTTCAACAAGATATTCAGCTTGAACAATGATTATATTGCGCGTGTCAGCCATGTTGAGCCAGGCATGTCTGCAAAGAAGTTTTTCAACGTGTTGTGTGACTCTTTCAATGCCGATGCAAAGGCGGTGCTCGAAGAGGTAGCTGCACTTGCAGGGAAAAAATAAAAAATCATGTTCAAAAAACTGACAATTCTATTTGTCTGTATATTTGAAATAGCGGTTCTATCGGCGCAGAATGTCGATAGAACCGTTGCTCGTTCCGTATCCGATTATTTCAGGAACTATAAATCGTCACGAACAACGCTCAAATATTCGGCATTGGATAAGCGGCGCAACAATATCGTGGTGAACAGCGCTGCCAAAAAGATTGTGATATATGCCAATGAGGCATTTTCGGGGCAGGCATTTACTCCAGGGGTCGTGGATACGATATATAGCGACTTGCGCAAGCTTCTGCCTTCGAAGTACAATAAGTACAAACTTGAGGTGCTCTATAACGGTACACCTATAGAAAAGTGCGTCCCCAACATATATCGTAAAAAAAATGTTGATAAGAGCCGTTTGTGGAGGAATATTGGTTACAATGGTGAACCTTGGGTAAAGAATATGTCGCGTCCGTTCGCAGTCAAAGGTGGTCTTGATGGAACTCATATGGCTTTATGGCAAAGCCATGGCAGGTATTATTTTGCCGAAGAGAAGATATGGAAGTGGCAAAGACCGTCGCTCTATTGTACCACTGAGGATTTGCTTACACAGTCGGTGGTTGTTCCATTGCTAATGCCAATGCTGGAAAATGCGGGAGCCTTGGTGTATACACCGCGTGAAAGGGATTGGCAACCAAATTGTGTGATAGTCGACAATGATGTGTGCTACGGAACAGCATTGTATAAGGAACTGAATGGGAAATCTTCGGTATGGGAAACTGTAGAGGCTGGATATGCTCCCAAGGATGGTTTCTATGTTGATAAGGAGAATCCGTTTGCAATGGGAACCTCAAGGGTTGTAAGGACATCCAAAGAGAATGAAGCCACTGCAGTGTGGACACCAATGGTTCCGTCCGACGGCAACTACGCAGTTTATGTTTCGTACCATACATTTGAGAATTCTATACCCGACGCGCTGTATACTGTAAAGCATAATGGTGGCAGTACCGTATTTCATGTGAACCAGAGAATGGGGGGTGGCACCTGGGTGTATCTGGGTACATTCAACTTCAAGGCGGGGGTGGCGTCACAAGGTGTCGTCCTGTCGGCTTGCAGCAAGAATAAGGGTGTTGTAAGTGCCGATGCTGTGCGCTTTGGAGGTGGTATGGGAAATGTCGCCCGTGGCGATTCCTTGTTGCAGACAAGCGGAATGCCGCGATATCTCGAGGCTGCCCGTTATAATTTGCAGACAGGAGGTTTCCCATATGAAGTATACTCGGTTTATGAGGGTGAGAATGATTATCGTGACGATGTCAATTGCCGTTCACATGCGGTGAACTATCTTTCGGGTGGCTCGGTCTATAATCCCGATACCGTTGGTCTGAATGTGCCTCTGGAGTTGTCGTTCGGCTTTCATTCCGATGCTGGATATTCGGCCGATGATGCGGTTGTGGGCTCGTTGGGCGTAGTTACTACAAAGTTTAATGGCGATACTCTTGAAACGGGACGTTCCCGTTATATGTCCCGTGATCTGGTTTCCTATTTGCTGAATAATGTTCAGGAAGATTTGACCGTTCGCTATGGTTGGCGCTGGCCGGTTCGTGGTATTCTTGACCGCAATTATAGTGAAAGCCGTCTGCCGTATATACCATCTGTTATTTTTGAATCATTGTCGCACCAGAACTTTATGGATATGGTCTATGCCCATGATCCGGATTTCAAGTTTACTTTGGCACGTTCTGTATATAAGTCTTTGTTGAAACATATAAGTTATGTGCATGGCAGGGATTACGTGGTACAGCCGTTGCCTGTGAGTGATTTCTCTGCAACCCTGTCGGCCGATGGAAAACTTGCGACTCTGCGTTGGAATCTTGTTGACGATCCTCAGGAATCCACAGCAAGGGCCTCTAAGTACATTGTATATACAAAGATGGGTGACGCAGCTTTCGACAATGGAATGATTGTAGACGACAACCGTTGTACGATGTCTGTAGCGCAAGGTGTCATTTATAGCTTTAAAGTTGCAGCTCTTAATGATGGAGGTTGCAGCCTGCCGTCCGAGGAACTGTCGCTATATGTGTCCAGGGATAAATCTCCTCGTGTGCTTGTTGTGAATGGCTTTCATCGTTTGAGTGGCCCACAAACAATTTCAACAACTTCAAAAGCTGGCTTTGATATGGAGATTGACCCGGGTGTTCCATATATGGCAACTCCTGAATACTGTGGTCCTCAACTTGATTTCCAGCGCGAGAATATCGGGTTCGAGAATGGCTTGGGCTTGAGTGGGAACGATTACGAGGGAATACTTGTTGCCGGTAACAGTTTCAATTATCCCTATGTGCATGGAAAGGCTCTTATGGCAAATGATGTGACATTCGTTTCGTGCAGCAGTACTGCTGTGATGAATGGCAGTGTAAAACTGGCCGATTACGATGTCGTGGATCTTGTGCTTGGGGTTGAGAAGCAGGGAGGTGAAGGTTCGTATCTCGGTGGCTATAACAGACCATATAAGACATTCCCATTGGAGTTGCAAAGGTGTTTGAGAGATTATTGCAATAGTGGAGGAAGGCTTTTTGTAAGTGGGGCTTTTCTTGCAAGCGACATGGTGAAAAACAAGGACGACAAGGCTTTTGTCCGCGATGTGTTGCGCTTGGATTATGGTGGTACTGTTACCGATTTGTCCGAGACTGTAATAAGTGGTTCCGGTCTGAAAATGGAGATTCCGCGCAGGGTTAATGAGAGATGCTATACAGTCTCTCGTCCCGATATACTGGTGCCACTCGATAATGCATTCGTTTCATTTGTTTTTGATGGTAATAGAGAGAGTGCAGGTGTTGCATATATTGGTGATTATAAGGTGTTGTCGACAAGCTTTCCATTTGAATCGGTGGCCAATGAGGCTGTGCGAGCAAAGTTTATGGGTGCTGTAATGCGTTTCCTTAAATAGAATTTTGTCGAATATGGTTAAAATTCCTTTGGTAAAACTTTGCCAGTCTAAAAAAAAAGAGTAATTTTGCAAGCTGTATAGCGTAAAGTACTTTTTTGACAGAAACATTGAATAATATAAGAAGATGAAAAGAACATTCCAACCCTCTAACAGAAAAAGAAAGAACAAACACGGTTTCCGTGAGAGAATGGCTACAAAGAACGGCCGTCGCGTATTGGCTGCTCGTCGTGCTAAAGGTCGTGCTAAGTTGACAGTGTCTGACGAGTACAACGGAAAGAAAAAGTAATTGCAAATGAAAAGTCAGGCGCAGGCCTGTCAAAATAATTATTGCAACAATAAGTGCTGTATGGAAACCATACAGCACTTGTTGTTTTATTGTTTCCCTTTTATTCTGTATTCTCTTGTTGTATGATGGTTCTATAGGTATAAAAAAAGTCCTCCCCAGCCGTAGATGGGGAGAACATGGTTTTTATAATGCTCTAATTAGAACAACTTCTCAGGATATTCACCAGCGTCAACAAGTGCCTGGATCTTCTCTACAGTTGCAGGACGGTCTGCTGCGTATGTTACGCCAAACCATTTTGCAGTAGTGTCGAGAACCTCGCAAGAAGCCTTGCCTGTAGTTGTAAGGTTGTTTACAACCAATGGAATGAAGTACTCAGCCTTTGGTTTGTCAACATTTTCCTTCAAGAAGTCAACGAACTGCTCCTCTGAATGCTGGAAATAGTCTGGAGTAAAGCCCCAGAAGTTCATTGATACTGGAGTCTCCTCACCAACAGGCTGCCATGCACCCTCTTCGTCCTTGTAGCAGATAGGGCCGTCTACACGCATAATCTCTGTGCGCTCAACAACGCCTGTCAACATGTTCTGGTCATTCTTCTCACAAACACCACGAGCAACGCTACCGTTTTCGCTCAATGTGTTGCAAATGCGGAAACCAACCATAGAGTATTTGCCTGTGCTGCCCTCGGGAAGCTCGCTGAGCCACTTACCCATTACGGCAAAAGCGTCGCGACCATAGAAGTCATCGGCGTTGATAACGGCGAAAGGCTCATTGATGGCGTTCTTACCCATGAGTACAGCGTGGTTTGTACCCCAAGGTTTTGTACGCTCCTCGGGAACTGTGAAGCCTTCGGGAAGGCTGTCGATAGCCTGGAAAACAAGTTCTGTCGGGATGTGACCCTCGTACTTGCTCAATACCTTGTCGCGGAAATCCTGCTCAAAATCCTTGCGGATAACGAAAACCAATTTACCGAAACCACCACGGATAGCATCAAAGATAGAGTAGTCCATGATTGTTTCACCGTTTGGACCAAGACCGTCCAACTGTTTCAAACCGCCATAACGGCTACCCATACCGGCAGCCAAAACAAAAAGTGTAGGTTTCATTTTTGTAATTATTAAAAGTTAATTATAAAGTATTCTCTTTCTGCTTCTGTTGTATCCATGCATGCATGGACTTTCCAAAGATAGTGTTTTATTGTCAATAATTTGCAAATTTATGCAAAAAATGTTTTTACCTTATCCAAATATGGTACGTAAGGCAAATGGACAAGTTTTTTTAGAATGGGTATCCAATGGCAAAATGCCATGCGAAACCATCCTTGAATGGCGACAGATTGAAATATCCGTTACGCTTTGTCTTGTATGGTGCGTGTAGTCCAAGTCCAAAATCTACGCGCAGAACAAGGAATTCAAGATCATATCGGAAACCGAAACCGGTGTTCAGTGCTATCTGTTCGGGGAACTTGTCAAGCGTAATCTCTCCGCCGGGTCGTTCTGGGTCCTTCTTCATGAGCCAGATGTTTCCGGCATCAGCAAATATCGCTCCGTGCAGGTCGGCAACAAGCCTGAAACGGTATTCGGCGTTCAACTCAAATTTAAGGGTTCCTGTCTCGTCAAGGTACGAGTACCTGTTCTGGCTGTTCGGACGGTAACTGCCCGGTCCAAGTGAACGTACCGTGAATGCACGCAGGCTGTTTGCTCCACCAATATGGAACTGCTCGCTATATGGGGCATATTCGGCATTGCCATAGCTGTGTATAGCGCCAACCATCATGCGTGTTGCAATGTAGTGGTTGTTACTTATTTTCCACAACTGTCTTATTTCAGCAGTTGATTTTATGAACTGAGCATATGGGTTTCCCAGAATGTTCTTGTTTTTTTCACTCAGATTTTTGCCGAAAGCTGCAAAAATAAGTGATGTGACGTTTCCGGCCGATGTTACTGAGGCCTCCAGCCAGGTCTTGTTCCTGTGCCTTGTATTTGTGTTGTCGTAGGTGAACGTGTACTGCATTGCCGGAATGAACTGGTTGCGGAAACTGTTCTCAATAGAGCGGTTTGTTGCAACAATTGAGTCGAACTTGGCTGTTGTGCTCAAGAGCATGTCATACGACAGACGGAATGGAATCACCGTGTGTGTGGTTGTAGTCTTGGTGAAAATCTTATATGTGGCGTCACCACCCGAACGCGTCATTCTGAAAAATCCTGAACGGTTCATCTGGTCGGTGAATATGCGCAACGATGTCGACGATGGAATACGCAAGTGACGGCGGTGTATTATAGGGAAGAACAGTCTTGGGTATGTGAGTGTAAGGTCGGCACCTATCTCCCATGAGTTTATTACAGCGGCACGCCCTTTTACATTCCTGTCTGTCTGCCATTCGTACGAGCCTGTCAACGAAAGTTTCAGTGTTTCGCCACCACGGAACACATTTCTTCTAGCAAGGCTTATCTTGCTTCCGGGACCAATCTGGTTATTGCTCTTTGATGTTACGTTAAGCTCAAATGTAAGGTCATACGGTTTGTCAAGCTGGGTGGAAATGTTTATATCCAGCGTATCACTGTTACCACGTGGGGTCGGGGTAAAGCTTATGCTGCTGAAAATATTCATCTGTCCCAGTCGCTGTAATGTGCTTTGCTGGTTGTCGTGCGAATATAGTTCCCCTTTCCTTATCTGTATATTGCGCATGAGCGCTCCAAGGCGAACCGGCATTTTATCACCATAATATATATAGGTAAGGTTACGCCCAACAAGAGTGTCGGCCTTGCTGGCGCTTCTTATGGCCGAATTGCTGTTCTTCATGACTCTAAGGTTCACGTCGCCAATTTTCCAGGTCTGTGATATCTGTGGTGTCAGGTTGTTTATTGGCTGTACACGCATGTTGACACCACCTTGCATTGCTGTGGTGTCTGCAAGGTAGTTGATATATCCGGGCTGGTAGTAATAGTAACCGTTGTTGCGGAACATGTCACTGAGTCTTGTGCGTTCCTCCTCCATTGTCGCGGCATTGAACTGTTCGCCCTTCTTTATCAGCCTGTCTTTTTCTGTTGCGTTTATAAGGCTGTCTGCATTCTTGGGGAAGTTGCTGTATGCAATACTGTCGTAAAAGTATGGTTGGTTAAGCGTTACTGTGTAGCTTACCTTGGCTTTCTTGCTGTTCTTTTTGTTTGTAATTACCTCCGATTCTACTTTCCCATTGAAATAGCCATAATATTTAAGTATGTTAGTGGCTACCTGGGCGCGAAGTTCCGGGTTTACATTTGATATAAGTACCGGGTCTGTTGCAAATGTGTTGAAGAACCATTTGCCAATCTTGCTCTCCGATTTGTGGAACCAGTTGTACCACCATAGGCCTACCGGTATACCTCTCAAGGTTGAACTTCCGGCTATGGAACCGTTGGGTGCACAGTCGAGGGCGTATGTGACCTCTTCCATTGCTGTTTCTCCGGTTGGTGTGGCTGCGTATCTCTCGGCTTCAAGAAAATCAATACTCTTAATGCCTGTGTATAGCTGTTCCCCATCGGGTATGAATTTTGTTGTAGAGCATGCAGTGAGCAGCAATAGCAGCAACGGGTATAT
>JAFZFM010000239.1 GCA_017555865.1 Bacteroidaceae bacterium | reverse complement strand
TGGAGGAAAACTCGAATATACTTTCAAGTCCATCACTACGCAGGAATAATAATTTTCAGGGCAGGAAGAGGGTGATGCCTCTCCTGCTCACCAACTTACAAAAGTTCTTCCGGCATTTACGGAATACTACACAAAATAGACAGAGCAACGATATTGTTCTGTCTATTTTGCTTTTAGGTGGATATATCTGCTGTTAACTTCGTTGAACCTCGGCTGCGCTCGTTGTAAGAACTCAAGCAAGCTTGGTTCTCACTCGTTGGCACGAGGTTTGGGTGAAAATTTTAATTTCGACAGCATAAACAGCAATAGGTTCTCTTCCGTCTCTTCCAACTTCTCACCGCCTTTAACAACACTCGCAGAACGTGACCCGCACGGTACGACTACGCCGTGCTACGTGCGACCTTTCACTGCTCGTATTGTTGAAAATTAGAGTTACAATAGTATCAATAATCTTTGTCCTTGCGGAAGCCATTGCGCCCACGCACAACACCGGCTGTCTGAATGGCAAGGATAAGGTCGTCGTTGTTCTGACGGTTGAAGAACGGCATAAGCCTCTGCTTGCCGGCAAAGCCCTGATTGATTAAAAGGTACTTTTCATCGTGTCGCATAGGGTTGCCAAGATAGACATCTTCCACTTGCCAGCCTCTCTTCTCAAATTCGTGGCATACTACCCAATGAAAATCCTGGTCGTTCACGGCATAGCAGAACGTACTTGAGTTAAATAGAACACAAGGATTGTCGAATAGATCCTTTTCGTGTTTTATGAAGAACTTCCTTAACCTGCGTAGGTCAAGCGGCTTGGCTGTTGTATTTTTTACAACCTCTTTGTACTCACCAGCCTTTTCGTCATATACAAGAGAACTTCCCGACGAGAAACGCCACGTTTCCAGGAGTTCGACAATATTGGACAAGCCTTTAAAAAGGATGTTGCTCTTTAGCATTTCGCACGCAAGTGGCGACAATGAGGGCTTAAAACAGGTTCTTCACAAGTATCTTATAATTACAATTCATGACAAATGTAACAATATGCGCAAACAGCACCTATTAATAAATATTAAATATAGGAACAAACTGTAATCAGTTTGTAATAAGACGAAAAAATCAGTAATTTGTTACAAACATACATTAGGTTTATTTTAACATCTTTCTTTCTCAAAGAAAATGCACTTAACAGATATATTGAATAAACGTGAATGTAAACTGCAAATTCAATCGCAAACATTGTCTTAAAGAACCACATAGAGTTTATTCAATAATAGAATATTATAAAATTTGGCACTGAGCGGATAAATAACTATCTTCGCATGAAATATGTAGATTGAAACACACAACCAACAGACACTAAATGATTGAACGCAATATAATACTTGAAGGAATTGACCCGGTGGGTTTCTATGGTGCAGGAAATGTACACCTGCAAATGCTAAAAAGACTTCATCCCAAACTGCGCATTGTTGCCCGCGACAATGTGATAAAGGCAATGGGCGACGAGGATGAACTTGAGAAATTCAACCGTGTAATAGAATTGCTTGTTGAGTATTGCAATAAATACAACAGCCTTAACGAAGAGGCTATTATTGATGCCGTTAATGGCAAAAAGGGGAAAAAGGAGAGCGACAGCAATGTAATTGTATACAACATTAATGGCCGTCCCATTTACCCCCGTACCGAAAACCAGTGTCATCTGGTACAGGAATACAAGAAAAACGACATGTTGTTTGCGGTGGGTCCTGCAGGTACAGGAAAGACATACACAGCCATTGCACTTGCAGTAAAGGCGCTCAAGAACCGCGAGATAAGAAAAATTATCCTTAGCCGCCCTGCTGTGGAGGCCGGTGAAAAACTTGGATTCCTTCCCGGAGACATGCGCGAGAAGATTGACCCATATCTGCAACCGCTATACGACGCGTTGGAGGATATGGTTCCTATGGCAAAGCTGAAGGAGTACATGGACAACAACGTGATACAGATAGCACCGCTTGCATTCATGCGCGGACGTACATTGAACGACGCAGTGGTAATTCTTGACGAGGCGCAGAACACGACTCCACAACAGATAAAGATGTTCCTCACACGCATGGGAACAAACACAAAAATGATTATTACCGGTGACCTCACACAGATTGACCTTCCAACAAGCAACACCTCGGGTTTGAGACATGCTCTCAAGGTGCTGACTGGTGTTCCGGGCATTGGTTTTGTGACACTCAACAAGAAGGATATTGTGCGCCACAAACTTGTTACGCGAATAGTGGAGGCTTACGAGAAGCATGAGAAGCAGACCAGAGAAAAAGAGAACAACAACGACAAATAAGAACCAATAAAATATAGAAAAATGGCAAAAGCATTAACAAACACTGAATTCAAGTTCGAGAACCAGAAGAGCGTATATCATGGAAAGGTCCGCGATGTATACACCGTAGGCGACGACAAGCTGGTGATGGTGGCGACAGACCGCATATCGGCATTTGACGTTGTATTGCCAAAGGGTATTCCTTTCAAAGGACAGATGTTGAACCAGATTGCAGCCAAGTTCCTTGACGCAACAGCCGACATTGTCCCCAACTGGAAACTTGCTACACCCGACCCAATGGTCACTGTTGGTGTAATGTGCGAGGGATTCCCTGTTGAGATGATTGTTCGCGGTTATCTTTGCGGTTCGGCATGGCGTGCATACAAGAGCGGTGTACGCGAGATTTGCGGTGTAAAATTGCCCGAGGGTATGAAGGAAAACCAGAAGTTCCCACAGCCCATAATCACACCTACCACAAAGGCGGAGATTGGCGAGCACGACGCCGATATCTCAAAAGAGGAGATTCTTGCACAGGGCCTTGCAACCCCCGAGGAGTATGCACTGCTCGAGAAGTATACACTTGCACTTTTTCAGCGCGGTACCGAGATTGCAGCAGAGCGCGGTCTTATTCTTGTAGATACAAAATATGAATTTGGTAAGCACAACGGTACAATCTACCTTATGGACGAAATCCATACCCCCGACAGCAGCCGCTATTTCTATTCCGAGGGTTATGAGGAGAAGTTTGAGAAGGGCGAGCCCCAGAAGCAGTTGTCAAAGGAGTTTGTGCGCGAGTGGCTTATGGAGAACAATTTCCAGGGCAAGGAGGGTCAGCAGGTTCCCGAGATGACCGATGAGATTGTAGAAAGCATTAGCAACCGCTACATCGAGCTTTACGAGAATATCACAGGTGAGAAGTTTATAAAGGAGGAGTGCGAGGATATCAATGCACGAATCGAAGCAAACGTAAAGAACTATTTGGGATAATCTCCTAAGTATTCTTCACTGCTTCAAGCATAAAAAACAAAGCAAAAAGTATGAGCTACAGGCACGAAGATTTGAAACCATACCGTAGCGAGGGTGAGAAAGCCGAACAGATTGAAGAGATGTTCGACAACATTGCGCACGAGTATGACAAATTCAATTACGTTGCTTCGATGAACATAGACAAGATATGGCGCAAACGCGCCATATCGTCTTTAAAGCCCTTTGCACCACGCAAAGTACTGGATATTGCAACAGGAACCGGCGACCTTGCACTGCTTATAGACAAGATTCTGAAACCGGAATGTATCATAGGCTGTGACATATCGGAAGGTATGATGCAGGTAGCCCGCGAAAAATGCAAGAAGCGAGGCATTACATCCATTACATTCGAGAAAGAAGACTGCACAGCATTGTCATACCCCGACAAGAGTTTCGACGCAGTGACATCATCGTTCGGCATAAGGAATTTCCAGGAGCTTGACAAGGCTCTGGCCGAGATGTACCGGGTTCTGCGCAAAGACGGACATCTTGCAATTCTGGAGTTATCTACACCTGTCAGTTTCCCCATGAAACAGTTGTTCCCCATATATGCGCGTTGCATTATGCCGTTGCTTGGAAGAATATTCTCCAAGGATGCCAAAGCATACAAATACCTGCCCGACTCCATTGCAGCATTTCCACAAGGCGAGGTTCTGCAGAGTGCATTGAAGAAAGCAGGGTTCAGCGACGTTAAATTCCGCCGTTTCACTGGCGGTGTATGTACCTTTTATCTTGCAACAAAATGAAATTATACGGAATAATTGGCTATCCGCTTGCCCAATCGGCCTCACCGGCATTCTTTAATGACAAGTTCGAAAAAGAGAATATCGATGCCCGATACATACCATTTGAAATTGAGAGCACCGATATGCTGCCACAGATTATTGAACAACACCCCGAACTTTGTGGCTTCAATGTAACCATACCCCATAAGCTGAATGTAATGCAACACCTTGCAGGCATAAGCGACGAAGCAAAAGCCATAAATGCAGTGAATGTGGTAAAGGTGACACGAGACAACGATGGGAAAGCACATCTGTGGGGCTATAACAGCGATGTGATAGGTTTTGGGAGATCAATAGCACCATTGCTTGGCACAAACCACAAAAAGGCTCTGGTACTTGGAACCGGTGGTGCATCAAAGGCCATTGTATATGCTCTGCAACAGCTGGGAATAGAGACACTGCAGATATCGCGCAAAGCCGGAGAACAAGCCATTGCATACAGCAACATTACCACCGAGATTATGCAGAGCCACACTGTAATTGTAAACTGTACACCACTTGGAATGGTGGGTCACGGTATTGACCAATGCCCCGACATACCATACCATCTTATTGGCAGCAACCACCTGCTCTACGACATTGTATACAATCCCGAAATGACTCTGTTCCTTCAGAAAGGTGCAGAACAAGGAGCAACAATAAAAAGCGGATACGAGATGTGGTATCTGCAAGCTCTTGCCTCATGGGAAATATGGAACAACGACACAAAGTAATGAAAACAAAAGACAATAACTGCAGCACTGCAAAACTGCTTACATTATATGCACAGATATGGCTATACCAACTCATCGGTATAGCAATATTTGTTATCGGGCGCATGACATTCCTGTTCACACACGGCGGTGAATCTCTTTTTGGCCAGCACATTGACTGTCTGCCACTTTTTGCTTGGAATGCCTGGCGATTCGACATCCAGTCAATTACCTACATAACACTACCGCCACTGCTCGCAACATTTGTTGTAGCTTTCCTTAAAAGTGACAAGAGTTATACGCGGTGCAGGAAATTCATACGGGGCTACTATGCCATACTTTTGGCTATAATTGCTCTTTTGGTTGTTGCCGAATTCTACTTCTACAGCAACTTCAACACCCGTTATAACGTAGTA
>JAFZFM010000238.1 GCA_017555865.1 Bacteroidaceae bacterium | reverse complement strand
GTCCCTGCAGGTCATATATCTTGTTTCCAACAGTGTCAACCTCAACTCTGTCAATGCCTGTACTCTGTAAAAGTGAGTATGCGCCGCCTGTAATCTCCTCAATGCTTAACGGAACATATACTATACAGTATGAGTAGTTGTCGCCTGGGTGTTCCTCGTAAAGGAATCCCATGTTGTTGTCGCTCTGCAAGGTCATTGTCGAGTAGGCCGAATTGATTGCACTTACCTCTAGGCCTTTTGTCCAGTTCTGGGCAAATGTTACCGGTGTGTATGCAGCCTCGCCGTCAATCTCCTTATAATAGATCGATACGTTGCTGCGGCCGTTACCGGTTGGGATAGACTGCAGCATAATGCTGCACTCCTCCTTTGTACTGTTGTTTATTACATTCAGTTTGTATATCTCGCCGTTACATGCGTTTGAACCAAAACTGATACCGCCGGTCTGGTTGTTGCTGGCTACTGCATTACCCCATGTACCGAGTCCATTTTCAACGTCGGTGAATGTGAATACATTGAAATAGCGTCCGTTGTACTTGCGGCTGCTGAGTACGATGTTGCCGTTTGGCAATTCCTCAACCTTTGGCTCATCGCCACCGTTGCAGCACATGCCTGCATTGACACTACCTCCAAGGATATTCCATGTGTCACCAAAGTCGTCGGAGTAGACAACATAGTTACAGTTGCCTGTATATGTGCTGCTTGGGTGCTTAATCAGCAACGCACCGTAAATGCGGTAGTAGTTGCCTTTCTTTACTATGGTCGACTGCAGAATGCGTCCCGAACCAAAGAACATTGAGTATGCCTCGGGGAACAGGGCGTTGCTGCCTGTAATGAACTGTGCTGTCACATCCTGAGGAGCCTCCCATGTTACACCGTTGTCGTTACTTGTGATTTTGCACATTGCATTGTGGCTGCTCTCTGTAGCGTATGCAAAAACCTGTTTTCCACCTACGCACATAACAAGTACCTTTCCGCTTTCGCGGTCGGCAACAACAGCAGCGTCTCCAAAACCGGCGTTATAAACATTGTTGTTTCCGCCAATACCGTCGGCAATGGTAACAGGTGCGCTCCATGTAGCTCCGTTGTCGTTGCTGCGACGCAACATAATATCCACATCGCCATAACCTATATCGTTGCCACAAGGACGGTAGTCGGTAAATGCAAGAACTGTGTTGTCGCTTGCTGTTGCAATGGCAGGTATACGATAGGGTTTGTTTGTACTTTCGTTGCGGTTATAGAACAGGTACTGATAACTGTTTTCTGTGTCAACCGAGATGTTTGTGGTTACGGTGAGTCCGCCGGCAGGGATAACCTGTTTTGCAAACTCCTCTTCTCCATTAATGTCAATAATCCAACCGCGGTAAACAAATCCTGCCGAAAGGCTGAATGTTGCGTCAACAGGCAGATATAGTGACTGCTGTGCAGGCAGGTTGCCGTTCTTTAGCGTGAGGTTACTCTCGTTACCGTTGATGTTTACAGTGATGTCGGCAATCTTTGTGTTGGTAGCGTATGCTCCGTCTGTTTCTGCATTGTATTGTATGTTCAGCGGGTTGTCGTTTATCTTTCTGAAAAGCCATTTGCTGTTTGCATCACTTGTGTTGTAGAGTTTGATGTCGTATCCTGCGCCTCCGTGCATATTGAAACTCTGCGATGTGGCTCCAACAGGGCTTATTGCATAAC
The DNA here is from genome assembly GCA_017555865.1 of Bacteroidaceae bacterium. GTDB lineage: Bacteria > Bacteroidota > Bacteroidia > Bacteroidales > Bacteroidaceae > HGM04593. The sequence goes on along the minus strand of JAFZFM010000238.1, from coordinate 5,559 downwards.
AGTCGCCACTCTGCATGGTTATGCACATAGCTGTACCTTCGTCATCAAGAGTTGCCACACTGCCTGCAGTGGTGTTTTCAAACTTCACTGCAAGTGCTGTACCCGCCTGGCGGCTGTAGAGTTTGAACGATGTCTCGTTACCTACAAGATACCATATCTCATTGGCATTCCATGCGGTTGTTCCACTATTCACGTTATTGCCATTGTAGCTGTCGGCCTTGTTTACGCGAATGTCGTACCCTGTGTTGTTGCTGTTGTAAATCTGAACAGGAATAAGGTCGCCATCGGCTGTAGATGCCGAGAAAATATCGAGCGAGAATTTAGCGTATACTATTTTGTCGTCCTGCAACTCGCTGACCTTGGTAATCTTTTGTGTATAGTTTGCATCGCTATAGAAACCATCGAACTTGTATGTCTTGTCATGCTGCTTTACACCCAGTTCCGGTTCTGTTATAAGTTCGCTGTTTTCAAACATTATCGATGTGGCAAACTCCATACCGTTCCATGTGAAAACGGCATTCGCTCTGTTTGTATTGCTTATTATTGTGAGTTCATTCCCCGAAAATACATCGGTTGGTACGAACACAAAGTCGGTACAGAAGTTGGTTGTTGTCTGGTCATATGTAATTGATGACTGGTCAAAACCTCCGTCGGCATTCTTGACCACAAAATAGTTTTTTCCCTGTGTGTGCAGTGTCACTCCATGGTGGTGTGTGCTCTTTGCAACGGTGAAGTTGTGCTTTGTGTCGCTCATGCCTTTATGTGCAAGGTACTTGCCGGCCTTGTTGGCAAAATTGTATTTACCGTCGCTCTCCACAGCTGCAGTCCATGTGTAGCTGTCGGTGTTCTTCTGCAGTGTTGTGGTAAAGGTTAGGGTTCCGTTGTTGTTATAAAGATAACGGTTCAGGAATGCACCGTCCTTGTATGTGTCTACATATATGTAGTGTTCGTATCCCACGATTGGTGAGCCATTGGTAAGTCCGTCGTTCCATGCATAGCTGTTGCATATTGCTGTTGCGGTTTCAACTGTAGCCTCTGCGCGGTAGTTGCGCACAGCGTCAAATGTTTCGGCAACCTTACTGTTGTTTGGCAGAATATAGAACTCGGAGAATGTATAGAACACTGTACCGCCATTGGTGCTGTCTATTGTAAAGCGCAACTTGCTGTATGCAGTTGTGCATGTTATTTCTCCTGAATAGTAGTCGAGAACCGAAGCGTCACTTGGGAATCCGCTGTTTATGGTGGTAATGTTCTCCCAAGTGTTACCGTCGTTCGAGCCCTGTATTGTAATGCCTGTAGGACGGTTATTGTTGTTCTGGCTACGTTTTTTGAAATAGAAACGGAAACTTTTAACAGCCTTGTTCAGGTTTGCTTGCAGGTAGTGCTTGCCTGTACCTATAGACGCGCCATAGCCGCTATGGAAGAATGTGGTATAGTTGCCATCGATAAGGTTGGCATATGCATTTCCGCTCTCCTGGTTTGTGCCGGCAGGGTAGTTGCAAATGAATTGTCCGTCACCGGCAATGCCTGTTCCGGCATTGGTCACAAGTCCATAGAAGCGCTGCAGACCATATATATCCATGTTGTTGTTTGCTTCAGCAGCCAAGCTCAATATTGCGTCTTCTTCATTCTCGGGGTATTCGATTGCAGCAACCTTTGCTGCTGTCATTGCCTCGTCAAAGAACTGTACCGAGCGTATTTTGCCGGCAAACATGTCTTTAGCGGTTGTGTTGTCAACAACGCCACCGCCAATGTATATCTTTGCATTAGCGTTTGTTGCAAGGTGTGCGAAATCCTGAAAGTGATCTCCCGAAATCACCTGCTCATTTCCACCGTTGATATATGCCTTGAACGAGTTGTTGTCCTTGTCGAGTACATAAACAATCCTGTAGCTCTCCATTGTATTGAGTGAGGTTCCTCTTAGGGTGTACATGTCACCGCTGCGCGAAGAGGTAAGGTATGATATGTAGTTGCCGTTCAACCCCAATCCTACGTATGGCGATGGAGTGGTGTTTATTGCCGATGTTACAGCTGCTTTTGTAGGGTCTGCTGCACATATGAGCGCTGCACGTCCGTTCAGCGAGGCTGGCATCTTGACATCAAGGGCAATAGTGAGGTTTTTTTTTGCAAATACAGCGGTTGCAATCTCGCTGTCAATGGCATAAGGTGCTGTTCCGCTTGAGATTCCTGTTATTGTTGCGAACGGTGTAGGAGAGATTGTCTCTGTTACATCAAGAATACGGTACTGGCAACCGGTATCGGTGGTGTTTGCGCCATCGCCCCAGTTATATAGCTTGTAACCTTGTCCGCTGTTTGTCTGGTTGAACTGTACGGTGCCGCTTACAATTATTACACTTCCCATGGTTGCAGCTCTTTTTATAGACCAACCTTTTGAAGGCTGCTGTTCAACGGCATTCAAGGCTGTGTTGTTGCTGCTCGCTGGTGAAATGTATGTTCCGTCGGCAAGGTTTATAATGTCGTATGTTCCATCGGCGCGTGTTGCAAATTTCCACACCGAAGCCTTTGTTGTTGGGTTCTGCTCACCTGTGATGGCGTTGCCGGCACCCTGTGAAGTAGGGTAGCGGTTGTCGCGGAGCGGTGTGTACATGCGGTACAGGTTACCCTCTACCGGCAAGTTCATGTTGTTGGCTGTAAGCGATGCTTCAAAAGCGTTCCATACATCCTCAAGTTCCTTTACCTGTGCTTCGCGCTGCTCCTTTGTCATTGAAGTTGAATAAGTCGCTTCAATCTCGGCAACCTTGGCATCTATTGCTGCAGCTGCACTCTCGGGCCACAATCCTACAGCTGTACCAATGTATGCACCACGGTCACGCTTTATCTCGCTTATCTTCGCAGCTACAACCTCTGTTGCCTCGTCAAGACACTGGTTGGGTGAGTATATGAGTCCTTCAACGGCATTTACACCTTCGGTATCGGTAAGCACGAATGTGAACATCCATTTGTCGAGACGGTAGCCGGCATTGATGTATGGGAGTTTAAGGAATACTTTGTTCCAACCTTTCTTGAGTGTTACTTTTATTGGCTTGCGTGCAGAGAAGTTTTCGTTTTTGAGTGTAACCTCTTTGCTGCTTATGCTTACCCCGCTGTTTTCATACGATGGAGCTGCAATCTCTTCGCCGTTGAGCCAAATCTTAGAATCGTACAAATCCCATTTACCGGCGCTTGGCGCAGGATCCTGCTCGGAGCGGCTGTAGTTCTGGAATTCAATCTGTGCGCCAACCAGCTGCTCCTTGTCGCTGTATACGAATGTCCATGCGTATGCAGTGTGGTTATATGCGGGAGCGTCGTAGTATGCATTGATAATGCTGTTGCCCCATGTGTGGCTCAGGTATATTCCGGCACCGGTTGCCATTCCTGTGTAGTATGTATTGCCGTTGTGTGTAAAACTCTCGGGCATAAGGGCTGTGCTTGCAGTCTTGCCGGCCTCCTCGGGTGCGAATACTGTACCTGTGGCTCCGCCGTTAGGGAAAGCGTCGGTAATTCTCCAACGGATATTTGTCTGTTTCACATAAGGAATAGGCTCATTCTTCAATGAGTTAGCCTTGTGGAAAAGGAAACGGCGTTCCCAGTCGGCAAATTCGTCGTACTCCTCGCCGCTGTTTGGAAGCATTACACCTCCACCACCGTTTGTACCGCCGTTGTTGCAGTTGTCGATGTACTGTTTTCCACCACCAATCCAAGCTCGTTCTGCTGTGGCAATCACATTTGCATAAACGTTGTTCTGCGCCATGATATCGGTTACTGTTGCCATCTTGCGGTCGTTCCAACAGCCCGATATTGCACCGGCAACTTCGGCATTACCCTTCTGCTCGTAATAGATGTTGCTCTTGAAAATACCAACGAGGTCGGCAAATACGTCAAAGTGGTTTGTGTAGTTGTAGCGGCAGTCTATATTTGCCTTGCCCGAAGCAATATATCCTCTTGTTCCCCACATTTGTGTAAGTGAGGCATTGAGGTTGTTCTGTGATATGCCGTTGATGGGGTTCCATATTGTTCCCTCCTTGCCTTTTGACTTAACGTAGGCAATCATCTCGTTCAGGTAGTCGGCTGTTGTGCTTACTTCGTCACCACCAATGTGTATGTAGGGAGCGTCGGCAAAGACCTCTGCAACTTCGTCAAGAACCTTCTTGAGAACGACCTTGCCTTCGGCTGTCTGCATGTCGAATCCCATTGCGCGTTTGAAAGCCTCGCTGTGTCCGGGCATGTCAATCTCGGGGATTACAATGACACCGTGTTTATTTGCTGTTGCCATCAGGCGCTTGCAATCATCCTGGGTGTAGTACTGTCCCTCGAAACGTGTCATAGATGCTGTAGAGGTAAGTTCCGGATATGCCTTTACCTCGAAACGCCATGCCTGGTTCTCGGTCAAGTGCCAGTGGAATGTGTTTACCTTGAAACGTGAGAGCAGTTCAATCTGCTTGATGAGCTCATCGGCAGGAATGAAAGAACGGCCTACGTCGTGCATGTAGCCACGCAACTTGAATGCAGGCCAATCGGTAATGTCTACTGCCTCTATGGCAGCTGAGCCTGCCTCGTAACCCTCGGCAAGCTGTGTAAGTGTCTGTGCTGCACGTATTATACCTGTTGCGGTTACGGCTGTAATGTTTATGCAGCTTTCGGTTACTTCAATGGTGTATGCTTCGTTTTCGTAACCGGTTAGTGCATAGTCGTATGCATCGTCAATTTTTTCTACCAGGGTTACATTTACGGGGGTACCGTTTGTGGTTATGGTACAGCCGTTTGATGTGAAGAACTCCTCAAGCAGTGCGCATTGTTGTGCACCGTTGGTGTAATTGATTGTCACGTTACGGCCAAGTGCAAAAGGTGCTGCACCTGTCTGCTCGGTAACTTTCTGTGGCTTAGGCAACAGATGTGTGATCTTTGCCTGAATGGTTGCTTGCGATAGTGTGAACAATGCAAGCAGTGTCGCTAAAAACAGACGTTTCATGGTTAGTGATGTTTTATGTTATTTTATTTTGTTCTTTTATGCAAATAAACGTAAAATTAATCTATTGTGCAAGTTTGCAACTGTTTGTTTATCAAGCAATAATTTTGCAAAAAACAATTATACAAAAAATCAAAGTATTTTATAGAATATTTTGTGAGTCTTCGTTGCTTTCTTTCAAAGCTGTGGCCAACTCAAAAATAGTCTTGTTCAGAACAGGGTGTTTTACCTCTGCTGCAATTTCGCATAACGGGAAAAGTACAAAGTCCCTTTTGTGCATTAATGGGTGTGGTATGGTGAGACGCTCGCTATTGATTACCATGTTACCATAGAGTAGAATGTCAATATCAATTATACGGTCGTGGTATACTCCGTTTGCCGATTTTAGAGTGCGTCCCAACTTGCGTTCTATGCTCTCTGTCATATCAAGAAGTTCCAGCGGCGGTATGTCTGTCTCAAGTGCTACCGTGCAGTTGAGGAACCTGTTGTTGCTCTCGAAGCCCCACGGCTCGGTCTCCACAAAAGCCGACTTTGATATGCATGAACCTGACAACTGCGATAGTTCTGCTATCGCGGCTGTCAGGTTTTCCTCT
>JAFZFM010000237.1 GCA_017555865.1 Bacteroidaceae bacterium | reverse complement strand
GTCTTGTAGAAGAGAATTTGGGCTGTTATATGGCCGCATGAGACATTTTAAAGCTAAACCGGGATTTTATACCTGAAAAAGGCAAAAAAAGAGACAAATACAAAGCCGGATCAAAATCACTTTTGACCCGGCCTCATGTTTCTTTATTCAATTGCTGTCTGATGAGTCAATTCTTGGTATGGGGTTGCTCTTGTTCTGCTTAGCGCCCAGTTTTTCCAGCTTTGCACAAGTACCTATAATGCTGTGTCCTCCGGGCGTAAGTTTCTGTTTACCATCCTCGTATGCATTGTGTGCTGTGGCGAGTGCTTTTCCAATAGCTTCGTAGTTTTTCATGAATTTGCCCACTCTGTCGAGCATTTCATTAGCAAGGGCATATACCTTCTCATGGTTCTCGGCCTGTGCAATGTGTGTCCATGTGAGGCTTATCATTCTCAAAGCTGCAAAGAGTGTCTGTTCGTCGGCAATAAATACATTCATCTCCATTGCCTTTCTCCACAAATCGGGCTGAGCATTCAGGGCTGTCCACAGAGCGCCGGTATGAGGTACAAACATTATTACATAGTCCATCTTTATCTTAGGAGCCTTGATATACGAAGAATAGTCCTTCTTTGAAAGTTCCTTCACATGCTTTACAACACTCTCGACATGAGCCTTCAGGTGCTTTTCGCGTACCTCTTCATTCTCGGCATTGATATAGTTCCAGAACGCTGTAAGCGAGACCTTTGAATCGATTATTATTTCGCGGTTGTTGTCTATGTGCAGTATTACGTCAGGACGCACGTTTCCGCCGGTATCGGTTCTCACAACATCTCCTTTTGCGTCGCGTATGGTTGCCTGCGTTTCGTAATGTACACCTTGGGTTAGCCCCTGCGACTCGAGCAACTCGTCAAGCACACGCTCTCCCCAGTCGCCCTGCACCTTACTTTTATGCTTGAATACGCGTGCAAGTTCATCGGCACTCTGTTTGGCAGCCTCGCTATGTTTCATCATGTTCTCGAGATTTATTTTCATCTCAGTACTCAATTCGGTGTGCTTAAGAGTGCTGTCGCTCATCGTCTGCTTCATCTTTTCAATGGTTTCGCGCAAGGGGTTGACAATCTGTCCCAGATTGCTGTTACTCGACTCTGTAAACTCCTTCTGGCGCTGCTTGAGCATCTCTTCGGTGGCACTCTGCATCTGCGCTGTAACCTTTGCCATGGTAGCGTCAAATATTTCCTGCTGCGCCTTTATTGCCTCGGAATGTCTTCTCTCCTGTGCAGCCAACCTCTCCTGCGCCTGTTTCTCGGCGTCACTCTTTATTTCAGCAATACGTTTCTCGCAATAGGCTTTAGTGCTTTCCAACTGTTTTCCAAAGTTTGATTCCAAGAGCGTTGCATTGCTCTTCTCGTTATCCAATTGCCATTGCAGTTTGTCGATGTCGTTCTGCAACTCCCTGTTTTTGCTGTGTGCAACGAAGTAACCGATAATTGTTCCTGTTGCGATACCGATAATGATTGTCAAGATAAATTCCATAGTGTAGTAGTCTTTGAGTCTATTGAAAGCTGCAGTAGTACATACAAGCACTCTGCTGGTTTATAGGTGTTTAATATGAATTCATTTTGTTATAAATACATTAATCCCTTGTAAGAAGCTTCTTACAAGGGATTAATGTAACCAGTACTCGAAGCGGGACTTGAACCCGCACGGCGTTTAAATGCCAAAGGATTTTACGTCCTTCGTGTCTACCGATTCCACCATTCGAGCGACCTTATGTTTTGTTGCGGTTTTCCACAACAGCTGCAAAGATACAATAAACGAGTGAGATATACAAAACTTGCTTTGATATTTCACTGTATGCGCTGTTGTATGTTCACAGTTTACCGCAAAGGTATAACTTTTTGGATAAAAAGCAAGGGGCTTTTGTCTTTAATTTTGTATCAGTACATTGCTGCCCAAGTCAAAGACTCTGTAGCGCCACAGTGGGCGTGAGTCTCCATCGATTGGAATGCCGCCACTGTTAAGATCGAACTTTGTGGCGCAGTTGGGGCATATGGCATGTCCGAAAGTGTAGTCCAAGTTAATTCTGTGACGGCTATTGTCGCATTTGGGACAGGCCCAGTCATAGGCCCATATTGCCCCGTCGCAGTTCATCGGAGTTCCTATAATAAGTCCTCCGCAGCCGTAGTGGAATGCGCCTTGTTGAATCTGTATCTGGGGTATGTTTACTGTCTGTGTTTTGCCAAGCGCGTCGGTGAGCTTGTATTCTCCAACATTTGCTCCTCTTCTTACACAAATGAACTGCCCGTAGCTGTTGATCTGGTTATAGGGGTGGATACTCTTGTCGAAACTGAAGTTTACGGCGTAGCCCGAGTATGGGCTCTCCTCGTCGCAACCGGTAAATGCGAGGATAATTGTGAGTAATAGTGACAAATGGATAAATCTCTTCATTTGGGGCAATGCTTTTTATTCAAACGCCCGGGTGCGGCATATATTGCTTTTCCCGGGCTGTTTAACTTTTTTATTCATTCAGCAGTGCTTGCTCGGCGCTGCGTGCTTTGTTGAAGTCCATGGCTTCGTATATGCCGTACATGATTTTTCTGATTTCTTCGTTGCATGGGTTACCAATACTTCCCTCGTGGGTGTGGTGTACATCCTTGTTGGGAGTAAAGGCGCCTGCTTCAATGTCGAGTCCCACCTTCTTGTATGCGTCGCGGAACGGCATGCCCTCTGTGGCAAGGCGGTTAACCTCTTCCACGCTGAACATTGCGTCGTAGCGGCTGTCGTTTAGAATCTCCTTGTTCACCTCAATGCGTTCAATTATGTATGTTGCCATTGAGAGACAGTCTTTGATGTCGGCAAACGCCGGCAAGAACAGTTCTTTGATGACTTGCAGGTCGCGGAAGTAGCCGCTTGGCAGGTTGTTCATGACCATTGTTATGTCCATTGGCAATGCCTGCAGACGGTTGCACTTTGCGCGCATAATCTCAAAAACGTCGGGGTTCTTCTTGTGTGGCATAATGCTGCTGCCTGTGGTACACTCGGCAGGGAGCTTTACAAACCCGAAATTTTGAGAGTTGAACATGCAGGCGTCAAAAGCCATCTTTGCCAAAGTGCCGGCAACGCTTGCCAGCGCAAAAGCAACGTTCTTTTCGCTTTTTCCGCGTCCCATCTGGGCATATACTACGTTGTAGTTCATTGAGTCGAAACCAAGCAACTCGGTTGTCATTGTGCGGTTTAGAGGGAATGATGAGCCATAGCCCGCAGCCGAACCCAATGGGTTGCGGTTGCACATCTTGTATGCTGCCTGAAGAAAAAGCATATCATCGGCAAGGCTCTCGGCGTATGCTCCGAACCACAGACCGAACGATGATGGCATAGCCACCTGCAGGTGGGTGTAACCCGGCATAAGGACATCCTTGTTCTTTTCACTCTGTCTCTGCAGTGCGTCGAAAAGTCCAATGACAGCCTTGCATATATTCTGTAGTTCATGGCGTGTGAAAAGCTTCAGGTCCACAAGAACCTGGTCGTTACGTGAGCGGCCGCTATGTATCTTTTTGCCGGTATCGCCAAGTTTGCGTGTCAGTAGCAGCTCTACTTGTGAGTGGACATCTTCAACCCCCTCTTCAATGATGAATTTGCCATTTTTAATTATACCATATATGTTACGGAGCTCGTTGTGCAGGTCTGATGTTTCGCTGTCTGTCAGTATTCCTATGTTGTTCAGCATTGCGCTGTGAGCAATTGAACCCAACACGTCGTAGCGTGCCAACAACAGGTCGAGTTCTCTGTCGCGTCCCACTGTGAAACGCTCAATTTCGGGGTTTACGTCAATGTTCTTTTCCCAAAGTTTCTTTGCCATAGTTGTATCTTATATGTTGTATGAATGCTGTTCCGCGGAACAGCATTCATATATTAAAGTACCGCCCATCTGCGGTAGATTGTCTGTTGATAAACGGTATCAGTAACTGATTTTTGCCAGCGCGTCGGCAATTTTTTCCAATCCGTCTTTTAGTGGTTTCTCAATCATGGCGCGTAGCATGAAGTTTATTTCAGCTTTTGCAACAAGGCGTAGTTTTGAAGCCTCCTCTCCGTCGGGGATAATCTGTATCCAGAACTGCAACGGGATTGGTGAACCTGCAGCCTCCATCTTAATGCATTTTGGCGCTTCGCGGTCTACAACCCTGATTGTAAGGTTGCCGATTGGTGGAACGCTGACGGTGGCCTCGTCGCGGCTGTATGTAAGCTCCTTGACCTTGTCCTCGGGGATTTTACCTTTCAGGGACTCCAGATTATTCAAGTCCTCGAGTTTTGAATATACCTTCTCCTGAGGATAAGGAATGTTCTTTACACTACTTTCGTATTGGCTCATGGTATTACTTCAAGTCGTTTCTCCACTCCGATGGGTTTGCACGCCACTCCTGGAGGGTTGGCATAACCTCTTCTGTGATATATCCGGTCTCTTTTGCCGCTTCAAGAACAGCCTCGTAGTTGGTGAGTGTGATAAGTTTCACGCCGGCATTTGCAAAAGCCTCCTCGGCAACGCCGAATCCGTATGTGAACGAAGCTACCATACCTACAACCTCAACGCCTGCAGCACGCAGTGCGTCAACAGCCTTGAGGCTGCTCAAACCTGTTGATACAAGGTCCTCGATAACGACAACTTTAGCGCCTGGGTAAACATCACCCTCAATCTGATTGCCCATACCGTGGTCCTTGGCCTTTGGACGTACATAAACGAAAGGCTTGCCCAACTCCTCGGCAACGAGCGCTCCCTGAGCAATGGCTCCTGTTGCAACACCTGCTACAATTTCTGCCTCGGGGAACTCTTCAAGGATAAGGTTTGCAAGGCCCAACTTTACTCGTGTACGCAACTCGGGGAAAGATAGTGTCTTGCGGTTGTCGCAGTAGAATGGTGACTTCCATCCCGAAGCCCATGTGAATGGTTGTTCGGGCTGCAGTTTTACAGCTTTGATTTTGAGCAGCTCTGCTGCCAATAGTAATTCAGACTTGTTTGCCATAATATTATGTTTTTGGTTATTATCTTTTGCGAAGATAGGAAATGTTTTATAAGCTGTCGCATTTTTTCGGTATTTTTATATCGGGGCAACAACTTTTGTCTTTTCGTGGTCGCATTTTTTGCTATTTGGTTTGTGTATAGCCCTCTTTTTTTAGCAGTTCTATGATTTTCTCCTTGAACTCGCCCTGTACAAGGATCTCGCCATCCTTGACGCTACCGCCTACACCGCATCTCGTCTTCAATAGTCTGCCAAGTTCCTTAGCGTCGTTTTCACTGCCTACAAAATTCTTGACCACAGTAACAGTCTTGCCGCCTCTGTGGTTCTTTTCAATGCTAACCCTCAGCTTCTGCTGTTGCTTGGGCAGAGTCTCATTTTCCTCCTTTTTATCGGTGGTATAGGCAAAATCGGGGTTGGTAGAGTATACGATATTCAGCCTGTCCTTCCAATCGTTCTTTTTCATTGTTCAGAGTCGCTTTTTCTAATAATCATTGGCGAAGATACACATTTTTCGTTACAAATTTTAGAACCTCGTAAAATAACTTTACTTTTGTCACGTTATATAGTAACACGCGCGAACGATGAGCCAGTATAATAATAGAGTTGAGAAAGTTCCAGAACCGACATTGAGGCGATTGCCGTGGTATTTGTCGGTATGCCGCCTGCTGAAGCAGAGGGGCGAGCAGTATGTGTCGTCTACCGGCCTGTCAAAAGAGACCAACATTGTGGCTTCGCAGATAGCCAAGGATCTGTCATGTGTGAATATTGTGGGCCGTACACGTGTTGGGTATGATATTGATAACCTGCTCGAGGTTCTTGAGGATTTCCTTGGGTTTACACGTATTCATAAGGCTTTTCTTTTTGGTGCAGGCAGGCTTGGAAGTGCGCTGCTTAACGATACCGGACTCAAACAGTTCGGCCTTGAAGTCGTTGCGGCTTTTGATACAAGCCCCAAGGTTGTAGGGCACAGCGTTGCAGGTATTCCTGTGTATCACATAAATGAACTTGAGGCAAAAATGCGCCGTCATAATGTGAAGATAGGAATACTTACTGTGCCAATTGATCGCGCTCAGGAGGTTGCCGACAAGATGGTGGTGTGGGGAGTCAAGGCTATATGGAACTTTACTCCGCTCCGAATCCGTGTGCCCGAGAATATTGTTGTGCAGAATACATCGCTCTATGCGCATTTGTCGTTGATGTTTAATCGTCTTGAGGGCTTTGAAGTTGAGCCCGCAAAATAAATCCCTTTGACCGTAATGAAGATAATTGCTGTTGGAAAGAATTATGAGGATCATGCTTTGGAGATGGATAGCGCCTTTGTTAAGCCGGACGCTCCAATGATATTCATGAAACCCGATTCGGCCATAATAAAGAATGGAAAACATTTTTATGTGCCCGATTTCCTTGGTCGTGTAGATTATGAGGCCGAGATAGTTGTGCGTATAAACAAGTTGGGAAAAAGCATCCCCGCGCGTTTTGCCTATCGTTATTACGATGCCATAACTGTAGGCATTGACTTTACGGCACGTGATATGCAGAAGCAGTTCATGGAGTCGGGAGCTCCATGGGAACTGAGTAAGGGGTTTGACGGGTCGGCTGTGCTTGGCGAGTTTCGTCCGATAGAGAACTATGATATCAGAAACATAGATTTCTCATTGACTATAGATGATGTGGTGGCCCAAAAGGCAAACAGTTCGCAGATGTTGTTTGCTGTAGACGAGGTGATTGCTTATGTAAGCCGTTTCTGTACCCTCAAAACCGGTGACCTCATTTTTACAGGAACACCGGCTGGTGCCGGTCCGGCAAGGATTGGTACTCACCTGAAGGGTTATCTTGGCGATGATAAAGTGCTTGATTTTCATATCAGATAACGAATGGGCTTGAGAAATAAGATATTGTTGTTGCTATTGCTGCTTTCCGCTACGTTGAGGGCGCAGTTTGTGAGTGTCGATTGGAACGGTTGTTCCGGTGATACAATACTGCCTTCATGTTGTGCTGTTATTGATTTGCAGCACGATTATGCCGGTTATGACTATTCGGTGAGCATAGAGTATCCCGAATACAGTAAAATGACGGCTGCAGATGTGGCTCGCTATTCATTAGCGACACGTTTCCCGCAATTGCATGCTGAACCGGAACCTGAAAGCTATGTAAGTATACAGGCGAAGCAACCACAGCTGAATATAGTGCTGTTGCCAGTGGTGAAACGGGGTGACGGTTATTATCGTCTGGAATCGTGCAAGTTTGCTGTAAAAAGAACTCCTGTCCGTACTATACAGAAAACGCAAGCCCGTACAGCAACCGAGCGGTATACCCGTGAGTCGGCTCTTTCTGCTGGTAAATGGGTGCGTATTTCGGTAAAGGAAAACGGTGTACACAAGATTACCGATAAGGAACTTGCACGAATGGGGTTCAAGGATCCATCCAAAGTGCGCCTTTATGGCTATGGTGGCCATATTCTGCCCGAGAGCGGGATTGAGAATCTGCCCGATGATATTAAGGAGGTTCCTTTGTGGCGCGAGAATGGTTTTGTGCTCTTCTATGCCAATGGAACAATAAAATGGAACTATTCGGGAAACCGTTTTGTGCATACCCGGAATGTCTACTCTCAGTATGGCTGCTATTTCCTTACCGAGAGTGATGAGGCTGTTGCCGAATTTGTAAAGGATACTGTTTCGGTAACACCTACAAGTAAATTGACATCATACCCCGATTATGAGTTGCACGAGAAGGAGGAGTATAGCCATTGCTCCTATGGACGTCATCTTGTAAGCAGTTATAATTATACCCAAAGCCGTGCCGTTAGCTATAAGTTCCAGTTGGCCGGTGTCGAGGACGGGAATGGCAAAGTGGATGTGTCGTTTGCTACCAATGGCCTGGAAGCCAGTCGTGTTGATGTTTCTGTTGGTGGCAGCAGTGTGGGCTCTCTCTCTATTCCCTTATGTACATCGGGTGAAATGGGTAAACTCGTATCGTCAAGTTTTACTGTGAGCAAGGGCTTGAACGAGAACCTGACGGTGAAACTGGCACAGTCTGTTTCGAATAATTCCGTTACAGGTTATCTGGATTATATAAGGCTGAACTTTACCCGCAAACTCTCTTTGCGTGGCTCGCAGACTGCATTCCGTGGAAACCTTCCCGGTGAATACGCAACTTTTGAGATTGACGGGTGTAATGCCAATACCCGTGTGTGGAGTGTGTCGGAAAGTTCTGGAATAAAGGAGATAGCCGGTGTGCTTGAAAACGGAGTCTATTCGGTTGTAGCTCCTGCAGGGCAGGGCGATGAATATGTTGTACTTGATATCAAGGGTACATTCCCCTCGGTAACCGTACTTGGCAATGTGGAAAATCAGAACCTGCATGGTGTGGAGCAGACCGATATGGTGATAATTGTGCCGTCAAATGGCTCTTTTGTTGCGGTGGCCGAGCGCTTGGCCAATGCACATCGCACGTTGGACAGTTTGACAGTGACAGTGGTTACTGCGCAGCAGGTATATAATGAATTCTCTTCGGGAACTCCCGATGTCACAGCCTATCGCCGTTTTATGAAAATGCTGTACGACCGTGCTGCAACATCGTCCGAAGCACCAAAGTATCTGCTTCTGTTTGGCGATTCCTGGTTCGACAATCGCCTGATAACAATGGCGGGCAGAAAACAGGACGATTATCTGCTCTGCTTTGAGTCGCAGAATTCGGTGGACGCGATATATTCATACGTGCTCGAGGATTATATGGCTCTGCTTGACGATGGCGAAGGGGGAAACTTTCAACGTGACAAGATTGACATTGCTGTCGGACGAATACCGGCACAGACTGCAACGCAGGCAAATGCGGTTGTGGACAAGATTGTGGCCTATATGAATAACTCCAATGCCGGTTCATGGCAGAATGTGGTGTTGCTGCTTGCCGACGATGGTGATGTATCAATGCCTAACCAGCATATGAAGGATGCCGAGGGTATTGCAAATGTCATTAATGAGAGCTATGACTCATATCTTGTCAATCGTATATATTGGGATGACTATCCGGTTGAGGCTTCGTCTACAGGCAATCGTTATCCGCTTGTTACCCAGGATATATATGACCAGCTTGATAAGGGTGCGCTCATAGTGAACTATTCGGGTCATGGAAGTGCAAACCTGTTCTCGCATGAGATGACATGGAAGGCTTCGGATATGGCTGCCCTAAAATCTCCGCGTTTGCCGTTCTGGATTACAGCGTCGTGCGATATAGGTCCTTTCGATCTTGGTGACAACTCACTTGCCGAATCGGCGATGTTGAATGCAGATGGTGCAGCTGTCGGGCTGTTGACAACAACCCGTACAGTATTGCAGACATACAATGCGGTTATAAACAAAGAGTTCATGAAACAGGTATTCCTGCCGGGCAGTGTAGATGTTGGTGACGCGGTAGGTGATGCCTTACGTCGTACCAAATGTAATCTTGTAACAGCCGGCAGTGACTTGAGTGTAAATAAGTTGCAGTTTATTCTTATGGGAGACCCTGCCTTGAGGCTGAAAAAACCTTCGCTACGCTTTGTCATTGACAATTTCAATGGAGTGTCTCCCGATAGTGTTTCACAAGTGTCGGCCGGTGGTTACCTGACTGTTGAAGGACGTGTCGTTGATTTGAACGGTGCTGGTGTTGAAGAGTTCGCCGGTGTACTATATACTTCGCTTTTTGATGGTAAAGAGGATGTTGTGACACGCGACAATACCGGTATTGGAGCTTATGGCTACAGTGCATACAAGAAGGAGCTCTTCTCGGGCAGTGACTCTGTGGTTGGTGGCCGTTTTTCTATAAAGATTCCGGTTCCTATGGATATAAGCTATAGTGACGATTATGGTATGCTTAATCTGTTTGCTGTTGATACTTTGGGGAAACTGTCGGCTCATGGCCGTTTTGATAATTTTACAGTGGGGGGAACGGCACAGAATGTTGTAAATGACGGTAAAGGCCCCGAAATAAAGATGTATCTGAATACACCATCCTTTGTTGACGGTGATGAGGTCAATGCAACACCTTGTCTTGTGGCAGAACTTTTCGATGAAAACGGTATAAACACAGTGGGTGCCGGTATTGGTCATGATATTGTGGCTATTGTCGATAACAACCCCGAACGTACATATAATCTTAATTCTGTATATGCTCCTGTCGTGGGTGACTATACACGTGGAACCATAGTGTTGCCTATTGATTCATTGTCGGCCGGTGAGCATACATTGATGTTGCGTGCATGGGATTTGTACAACAATTCATCGGTAGCAAAGATGACGTTCTATGTAGAGCCTACGCTTGCCCCCGATTTTGTGGAACTTAAAATAAATCCTTCGCCGGTGGTGTATGGTACTTCTGCAAAATTCATACTCTCCCACAACCGTCCTCAGAATGAAATGGAGGTTACTGTAGATGTCTTCAATATGCAGGGGCAGATACTGTGGAGTACCAGTGAGAAAACAATTTGTAGCGGTACGGTATATGAGTGCGATTGGAATGTGTCAATGCCGGGCGGGCAACCGTTGTCGGCTGGAGTATATCTTGCACGGGCATATATTGCTTCCGGTGGCAATGTCTCATCTACAAGGGTAGTTAAATTCGTTGTGATAAACAATAAATAAAGTTTATTTAAGTTATATAGCTAAGGTGTATGCGTAAAAGCAATAGCCTATAAAAGAAGATAAAAAAGTTTTGATATGGTAAAGAATAAAGTCCTGTTGTTGGTTTTGGGTGTTTTCTGTTCGTTGACACTCTATGCACAGAAAGATATGTTCAACCCGGTGTATACCGGTGTTACATCGTTGTCAATAGCTCCCGATGCCCGTGCCGGTGCTCTTGGTGATATTGGTGTGGCAACCGAAGCCGATGTAAATTCGCAGTACTGGAACCCAGCAAAATATCCGTTCAATATTGCGAGGGCGGGTGCTTCAATGTCGTATACACCATGGTTGCGTCAGCTTGTGAGTGATATCGATCTCATAAATCTTGTGGGTTTCTATCGTATTGGCGACTATTCGGCAATAAGCGGTTCGCTTACCTACTTCTCTTTGGGTGAGGTCTTTGTGGAGAATGAAATGACTATCAAACCATACGAAATGGCACTCGATGTCGCCTATTCACGTATGTTGTCCGAGACATTCTCGGCAGCCATCGCATTGCGTTACATCTATAGCGACCTGCAATACAATTATGCCGAGGATATGTCTCCAGGTAGTGCATTTGCTGCAGATATTGCAATGTATTACAATAATTACATAGTTCTTGGCAACCGCGAGTGTATGTTGGGCCTTGGACTGAACGCTTCGAATATCGGTACTAAAATTTCATACGATGACGGTGCTACATACGAGTTCATTCCAACCAATTTGCGCTTGGGTGCTTCGCTGCTTATCCCTATTGACGAATACAACACAATTTCGTTCAGTGCCGATATCAACAAGCTTATGGTTCCTACCCGTCCTACATACAGCCAGTTCCTTGAGGAGAAAGGTTATGAAAAGGGAGATAATTCATACTTCTCGGAGTATCAGACATGGCTCGATAGTAACGGATATAATGATATATCTCCAATATCGGGTATATTCAAGTCGTTCAGCGATGCGCCCGGAGGCTTCAGTGAGGAGTTGAAGGAGATATATGGCGGTATTGGTGTTGAGTATTGCTATAACCAGCAGTTCTCTCTGCGTGGAGGTTACCACTACGAGAACGAATATAAGGGTAACCGCAAATATTTTACAGTTGGTGCTGGTTTCCACATGAATGTATTCTCGCTCGATGCAGCATATCTTATTTCGACTGCGCAGAGCAATCCGCTTGACCAGACATTGCGTTTCTCTCTCTCTTTTGATATGGATGGCTTGAAAGGACTTTTCAGACGATAAATATAAAAAAGAAATTATGATAAGAGTTGGATTTGGTATTGATGTCCACCGTTTTGTGGAAAACCGCGACCTTTGGATTGGCGGAGTGAAAATCCCTTATGAGTTCGGTCTTGCCGGACACTCCGACGCCGATGTGCTCATTCATGCCATTTGTGATGCATTGCTTGGTGCTGCTAACTTGCGCGATATCGGTTTCCAGTTTCCTGACACTTCGGATGAGTTCCTTAACATCGATAGCAAGATTCTGTTGCGACGTACAGGCGAACTGTTGAAGGAAAAAGGTTACAGAATAGGAAATATTGATTCTACTGTGGCTGCGCAGGCACCCAAACTCAATCCTCATATTCCTCAAATGCAACAGGTGATGGCAGATGTGCTTGGTGTTGATGCCGATTGTCTCTCGATTAAGGCTACAACAACCGAAAAGCTCGGCTTTGAAGGCCGTAAGGAGGGTATTACAGCCTATGCTACAGTGCTGATTGAAAAAGTATAATATGCGGCAACCTGTGAGGTCGCTCTTGATTCATTTGCAAAAAACAGCGTTTTTGGCATTGTTGTCATTGCTTGTTTCATGCGCTTCGCTCTCACCCGACGGGGTTGGGCGGGTTAAACGTTATCTTTTTGCTCATGAAACAGTTCAGCCAGCCATCGACGGTTACAAGATAGCTTTTATTTCGGATTTGCACTATCCGAGCCTTTTTAATCATAAGCGTTTGCAGAAACTTGTACATAAATTGCAGGAAGAGTCTCCCGATATGCTGTTGCTCGGTGGAGACTATGTGACCGTTAACGACTCTATTGATGCACTTTTCAAATCACTCTCTGCAGTAAATGCCACTTATGGTACGTATGCGGTGTTGGGCAATCACGATGTGAAAAACCGGGAACTTATAACAGAGTCTATGAACAGGTATGGTATAGAACTGCTTGATGGTGTTGCTGAATCTATACTGGTAGAGAATGGATTTTCGGGAGAAACTGGTGAGTTTAGTATTGCCGGTGTAAGTAACAGTTTTGCAAGCGATTCCATGTTTGCCCAATGCCTGGAAAAGGTTGGTGGTTCAGGGCTTGTCATATTGCTCTGTCATACTCCCGATTTTGCCGAGCGTAATTCTGTTGCAGCCGATCTTGTCCTTTCCGGACATACTCATGGAGGGCAGGTTTCATTCTTCGGGTTATATACTCCTGTAAGCAATTCACGCTATGGCAATCGCTTTTTGCGCGGAATGAACAGTACAACGGTCGGTTCTACAGTGATAACTACCAATGGCGTGGGTACGTCGCGCAGGAAAGTGCGCTTCTGTGTGCCCAGTGAGATTGTTATAGTGACATTGCGTTCAAAGTGTGACAGGTGAAAGTTGCCTTTGTGAAAGTTTTTATATACTTTCGTGAAGACTATCTGTCAATGGTGTCGAAAAAGAGTTTTATGTGCGAAATTTATTTACAATATGCCTGATCTTATTTCTCTTGATACAATGTATATGCGCCGCGCCTTGCAGCTTGCAGCTTGCGGTGCCGGAAGTACATCTCCCAATCCAATGGTTGGTGCAGTCATAGTACATGATGGGCGTATAATAGGTGAGGGGTATCACATTCGTGCCGGAGAACCGCATGCCGAGGTCAATGCTATAAATTCGGTAAAGGAACACGATAGGCCTCTTTTGCCCGAATCTACAATATATGTGACACTTGAGCCCTGTTCGCACTATGGTAAGACACCGCCTTGCTGTGACCTCATCATTTCCAAGGGAATCAAACGTGTTGTGATTGGTTCTGTTGATTCCAATGTTTGTGTCAACGGTGGTGGAATCGCCCGGATGAAGGCTGCTGGGATAGATGTGACTGTAGGGGTGCTTGAGGCTGAATGTCTCCGATTAAATGGTGCTTTTTTTGCTGCCCATGAAAAACAACGTCCTTATATAACCCTTAAATGGGCGCAGACGCTCAATGGCTTTATTGATGTTGTTCGTGATGGTGGTAGTGCCTTGCGTATCTCTACGCCTGTATCATCGGCAGCTGTGCATAAGTTACGTGCATGGCATGACGCAATTCTTGTTGGGACGCGTACGGCGTTGCTTGATAATCCATCGTTGAATCTGCGCCATTGGACTGGACGTCAGCCGTTGCGTCTGGTTATTGACAGGGGAGGCGTGTTGCCATCCACATTGGCGCTATTTGACGGTTCGTCAGGAACTGTGGTGTATACTTCAACTGTCATTAATGGTAAATTTGGTAAAAATGTTGAACAGGTAGTTCTCGATTTTACCGTTGATGTTCCATCGCAGATATTGTCACATCTTCATTCGCTTAAAGTAAACAGTTTGCTGGTTGAAGGTGGTAGCATACTGCTTCAATCTTTCATTGATTCGTCGCTTTGGGATACAATCAGGGTCGAGGTAAATGAAACTTTGTGTATCCCGGACGGTGTTCCGGCTCCATCACTTCCAGCCTCTTTGGAGTCTTGTATCAAACGTTGTGGAAAGAACAGGATTTACCTGTTCGGCAAGTAAAAAACGCTTAATAAGCTTAAAATATTATAAATTGCGCGCGAAATGGTGTGTAAACTGAAAAATGTTGCTAATTTTGCAGTTTGAATATAACGCGCAAGAAAATGAAAAAGAAATTAGCAATATATCTTTCCGCATTCTTTATGCTTTTTGCGGGGATTTCGTGTAGTATGAGCGATGGTGGAACAACTGTCGTGCTCTCTCCCTATGCAATGATATCTTCGTTCAGTATCGGTGATATCAAGTCTTCTTACCCCGATTTTACATCAACAGGTGAGGATACTACAGTGGTAAGGACTATATCTACATCTGCTTATCCGTTTACCATTAACCAGTTGGACGGAGAGATATTCAATGTTGATTCGCTGCCATTCTCTACCGATGTTTCAAAGGTTGTAATGACCTTGACTGTCAATGGAAGTGTGGCTATGTATGTCGACAGCCTTGGTACTTATGAGTATTTCAGTACATCTGATTCAATAGATTTTACAACTCCTCGCTTATTCAGGGTTTATGCTGCCGATGGGGCGCACCACAAGGATTATACTGTAACTGTGAATGTGCATAAGGTAGAGCCTGAACTGATGGCATGGAGCAAATACCAGTCACCAGTAGGAGTTATTCCGGCAGGAATCGTGGAATTCAAAAATTCTGTATATCTGTTCGGTACAGCAGCCGATGGCTCACTTGCTTTGGCTGTATCTCCTTTGGATGGCGAGCCTATTTGGGAATCTTTACAGCTCAACGGTTTGCCGGCAACAGCCGATGTTGCCAATGTGCAGCAGTTTGCCGGTTCCTTGTTTGTCGTAGCCGACGGCGATGTCTATGTGTCGGCTAATGCTGTCAACTGGACTGCCGTGTTGCAGGGTGTCGGTGCCATTGCGTTTGCCGGTGCTTCTGATTCCGATGGAAAGATATGGCTCTCAACAGAACAGGGACTGATGTGCAGCAACGATGGCGTGAATTTTGTAGTTGTCGAGGATACTCCTGACGGTTTTCCAATGTATGGGGTTTCAACAATGTCCTATCCTCTTCTCCATAATGCCAATATAACACGTTATATGGTTATCGGTTATGCAAATCCCGAGATGGAGGGTGATGTGGTTGTGTGGTCACACCTCTCTTCCGAGAAAGGTTGGGTGCGATATGACAACGAGAAGGACTATTCATGTCCGTCGCTTAAAGGATTGAGAGTACTTCGCTACGACAGCAAATTCTATGCTTTTGGTGGTGCTGGTATTGCTGCCGGCATGCCGGTGATGGCTTTCGGTTCATTCTACATTTCCAAGGATAATGGAATTGTGTGGAAAGCGTGTGAGGATTTCTATCAGCGTCTGCCAAAGGAACTGTTGGGTGATAATGCACAGTTTGCGGCTTTTGCCGATTCAAACAATTACATCTGGATTGTGACAGATGGTGTGAACGGTGGTGTGTGGAAAGGTATAATAAACCGTTTGGGTTTTGAGAAATAAAAGCTTTTGATATGCGTTTGGCCGGTATGTTTCGTTTTATGCTTGCAAGTGCAATTGTGTTGTGCTTTGCAGGTGGTGTGCGTGCCGACGAACTGGAGTACAGATACGAACTTGGAGCAATGTTTGGTGGCTGCAGTTACTATGGTGATGCCAATTACAGCTCGTTCATGAAAAATACCAATGCGATGGGTGGCATAATAGGGCGCTACAATATTAACCAGCGCATGGCAATAAAAGGTAACCTTGCGGTAGCAAGGATTGCCGGCAGCACTGTGGGGATGGATAACAGGTTCCCTGGTGGTGATGTTGATTTTTCAAGAACTGTGTATGATTTGGGTGTCCAGTTCGAGTGTAACTTTTTTGCATATGGCGAGGGTGGTGGATATAAGAATTCGCATCGCTTGGCTCCATATATCTTTGGTGGATTCGGGTTTACCTTTGCTCCCGAGCCTGCCGAAAATGTGTTTACGGCAAATATCCCAATTGGTGTTGGTGTGAAATACAAGATATATCCTCGCATTAACGTTGGATGTGAACTCTCATACCGTTTTACATTGAGTGACAAACTTGATGTGACTGACAAGTCTGCTGCTGTTCTGAATGACCCTTATGGCATAAAAAGCAGTGGATTGAAGAACAAGGACAGTTACTCATTCCTCTCGATTTTTGTAACTTATGATTTATCTCCTAAATATAGAAAGTGTAACAATTAGAAAGTTTGAGCTATGAATTACATTGAGCAAATAGATAAGAATAATATTCCGCAGCATATTGCAATCATTATGGATGGTAATGGACGTTGGGCACAGTTGAGAGGTCTTGAGCGTCCCGAAGGTCATCAGGCCGGCGCAGCTGCTGTACGTAAACTTGTGGAAAACTCTCTCAAGTTGGGCGTAAGATACCTTACTCTTTATACATTCTCTACCGAGAACTGGAACCGTCCGGTTGCTGAAGTTGCTGCGTTGATGGCACTTCTGTTTGAATCAATTGAGGAGGAGATTTTTGTAAAGAACAATGTCGCTTTCCGTATTATAGGTGATATGAGCAAATTGCCAGACAAAGTGCGTGATCGTCTTGAGGCTTGTATGAGCCGTACAGCGGCGAATGACAGCATGACCTTGGTTCTTGCTCTCAGCTATTCGTCAAAATGGGAAATTACCGAGGCGGTACGTTCTATTGCACAGAAAGTCAAGAACGGTGAAATGGCGGCAGAGGATATTGATGACGAAGTAATATCGGGCGAACTTGCAACAAATTTCATGCCCGATCCCGATTTGTTGATACGTACCGGTAAGGAGCAGCGTTTGAGCAACTTCCTCCTTTGGCAGGCGGCATATTCGGAATTCTACTTTACCGAGGTGCTATGGCCCGATTTCGACAATGATGAACTCTGCAAGGCTGTGTATGAGTATCAGCGTCGTCAGCGTCGTTATGGCCTCACCGGTGAACAAGTAACAAACGAAGATAAAACAGAGTAAGATGAGATATACTTCATTATTAAAAACTATAGTATTGTCCTTGATACTGTTAGCTGCAGCAGGTGTTTATGCTCAGAAAACAGTAGTCAATCCTACAATATTATATACCAACACGGCTCAGAAATATACGATTGGTGGAATAAATCTAAGTGGTGTGGAAAACTATGAGCCATCAATCATAATAGGTCTCTCCGGTCTTTCGGTCGGAGACCTGATCTCTGTTCCCGGAGACGAGATCACCAATGCTATCAAGCGCTTCTGGAAACATGGATTGTTTGAGGATGTGAGTATAACAGCCGACAGTATCAAGGGTGGTAACATATATATAGGTATTGCCTTGAAACAGCGTCCACGTGTTTCCCAATTGAATTTCAAGGGAATAAAGAAGTCCGAGCGTGAGGACCTAGAACTGAAAATAGGTATCATCAAGGGTAACCAGATTACTCCCGATATTGTAAACCGTGCTACAAGAATCATCAAGAATTACTTTGATGAGAAGGGTTACAAGAATGCCGAGATCGTTGTTCACCAGCGCCCTGACGCAACTGCTGACGGTAAGGTGATTGTGGATATTGATATCGACAAGAAAGATAAGGTAAAGGTACACCGTATATATATAGAAGGTGCAAAAGCCGTACCTGCCAAGAAGGTGAAGTATGCAATGAAAAAGACACGCGAGAAAATTCGTCTCGACAACATGTGGCATACACTGTTCCGTTCAAAGAAGTTTACCGATGAGCGTTACGAGGGTGACAAGGAGAAAATCATGTCACTTTATAGCAAGCTCGGTTATCGTGATGCACGTATTGTCAAGGACAGTGTCGTAATGTACGATGAAAACAGCGTGGATATCTATCTTGGCGTAGAGGAGGGCAACAAGTATCATATACGCAGCATAAAGTGGGTTGGTAACAGTGTTTTCTCTACAGCTCAGCTCGATTATGCCCTGCGCATGAAAGCTGGTGACGTATACAATCAGGAAGAACTTGAAAACCGCCTTTTCAACGATGAGGATGCTATAAAGAACCTCTATTATAACGAAGGTTATGTATTCTTGAAGCTTATCCCCACCGAAGTAAAGGTAGAGAACGACTCGGTTGATTTGGAAATGCGTATGTCCGAAGGTGTTCAGGCAAGTATAAACCGTGTTACAATCAGTGGTAATGACCGTGTATATGAAGAGGTTGTACGTCGTGAACTGTATACACTTCCCGGTAGCTTGTTCTCTATGGATGCGCTTGAACGTTCATATCGCCAGATTGCGAATATGGGACATTTTGACCCCGAGAAGATAGATCCGGGTGTTGTGCCCAATCCCGAAAGCGGAACTGTAGATGTGAATTGGAAACTGGAGTCAAAGGGTAGTGACCAGATTGAGATGTCGGCCGGATGGGGTCAGACAGGTATCATCGGTAAACTTTCGCTCAAATTTACCAATTTCTCAATGCGTAACATGTTCCGTAAGGGTGCTGTGCGTCGTGGTATCATACCACAGGGTGATGGCCAGACACTTTCATTGAGTGCCCAGTCGAACGGCCGATACTATCAGTCGTACAGTATTTCGTTCTACGACCCATGGTTCGGACGCAAACGTCCTAACTCATTCTCGGTATCGGCATTCATGTCTGTGCAGACCGATGTGGCCGATAGCTATTACAATTCGGCATACTATAACAACTATACAAACTACCTGTATGGTTATGGCAATTACAACAGCGGTTACGGCTACAACAATATGACATCGTATTACGATCCCGACAAGTACATCAAGATGTATGGTGTATCTATAGGTTGGGGCCGCCGTTTGAGATGGCCTGATGATAACTTTACCTTGTCGGCCGAACTGAACTATCAGTTGTATTCGCTTAAGGATTGGCAGTACTTCCTTATAACAGACGGAAACTGTAATAACATAAACCTTACATTGTCACTTGGTAGAAGCACTGTCGACCACCCTTACTTCCCACGTTCGGGTTCAGACTTCTCGCTTGTATCATCATTCACCCCTCCCTATTCGCTCTGGGATGGCAAGGATTATGCCAACATGGCCAAGAACTCAAGCTCTCCTTCATATAAGGATGAGTTGCGCGAAAAGCACAAGTGGATAGAGTATTATAAATTGAAGTTCCGTAGCAAGACATATACATCCCTCACACCGGGTAAATACAATCTTGTGCTCATGACACGTGCCGATTTCGGTATTCTTGGCAGCTATGACCGTGACAAGAAATCTCCGTTCGAGACATTCTACATGGGTGGTGACGGTATGAGCGGTTACTCATACAACTATGCAACAGATATGATTGCTCTGCGCGGTTACGAGAACGGTAGTCTTACACCTTATGGCTACGAGGGTTACGCATATACACGTTTGGGACTCGAGCTACGTTTCCCATTCATGATGCAGAACTCTACAACAATTTATGGTCTTGCATTTGTTGAGGGCGGTAACTCATGGACCGATGCTTCAAAGTTCAATCTGTTTGATCTCAAACGCAGTGCCGGTGTAGGTGTACGTGTGTTCCTGCAGATGATTGGTCTCATCGGTATTGACTGGGCATACGGTTTCGACAACGTTTTCGGTTCATCACAATATAGTGGCAGTCATTTCCACTTTATACTTGGTCAGGAATTTTAATTGAAACAATAATGATTATGAAAAGAATTTTATTGACAATATCGCTTGCCCTATGTGCGTTGTTTGCTGTGCAGGCCCAGAAATATGCTACAGTGGATATGGAGTATATTCTTAAGAATATTCCAGCCTATGAGCGTGCCAACGAGCAACTTAACCAGCAGTCAAAACGCTGGCAGGGTGAAATTGAGACTGTTATGAAAGAGGCAGAAGCTCTGTACAAGGCATATCAGAGCGAATCGGCATTCCTCTCCGATGAACAGCGCGTGGAGCGCGAGGAGGCTATTCTTGCCAAGGAAAAGGAGGCTGCAGAACTCAAACGCAAGTATTTTGGTGCTTCGGGAGAGTTGTACAAGAAACGTGAAAGCCTCATGGCTCCAATCCAGGAAGAGATATATAATGCCGTAAAGGAGATTTGTGAGACAAAGAAGTATACCATGGTCATTGACAAGTCATCGGCCGGAAGCATTATATATTCAGCGCCTTCAATAGACATAAGCAGCGATGTGCTTGCCAAGTTGGGATATTCAAACTAAGAGTTTTTAATTAATAAAATATAAGACGATGAAAAAGATTTTGATTTTACTATTGCTTGTTGCTCCATTGAGCATGCTTGCACAGCAGAAGTTCGGTTATGTGAACTCTTCGGAGATCATGCAGTTGATGCCTGAGTTCAGCAAGGCACAGAAAGAGCTTCAGGAACTTGAGAAAATGTATACTACCGAGTACAACTCATTGCGTACCGAACTTGAGAAACAGGGTGCAGAGTTTGAGAAAATGCAGAAGGATTCAGTTCCCGAGGCTATCCTCAAGAACCGTTATGAGCAGTTGATGCAGTTGAATGAGCGTCTTAACCAGTATGCACAGGAGGTTTCTACAAATCTTCAGAAAGCAGAGAGCGAGAAGATGATTGCTATTCAGACAACACTCCGTAATGCTCTTGATCTTATAGGTAAGGAGGGCGGCTTTGTTTGTATCTTTGACATAGCAGGTGGCATGCCCTACATCAGTACCACTTTGTGCGAGGATGTATCATCTTTGGTTAAGGCAAAGTTGGGTATTCCTGCCAACGCTGTAATTCCAGCCAAGAAGTAAGGAAAGGTCTTAACAGACATTTATTCATAGAGAGGGTATGACAAAATTTTATATTTTGACACACCCTCGCCTTGATTTTTTATAAATAATACAGAACTCATGCGTAAGTTATTATTTTTCTTATTGCTTCTACCGCTTGCTGCCATGGCGCAGGGAAAGTTCGGATACTTCAGCTATAGTGAAGTTCTGAAGTCTATTCCACAGTATAAGAAATCCACTGAGAGTTATAATAAGCTCAAGCAGCGTTGCAACGATGAGATTGAGCGTAACAAACTTGAACTTACACGCAATTATGTGGCATTTCTTAACGGCCAGCGCGATTTCCCAGAGCCAATACTACGTAAACGCCAGAAGGAACTTCAGCAGTTGGTGGATAACAGTGTGGCATTCCGTGACCAGTTGAAAGCCTGGCTGCTACATGCCAAGGATTCGCTTTATGCGCCTTGTCACAATATCGTGGATCAGGCATTGGTGCGTGTTTGTTCCGAGATGCAGCTTTCCTATGCTGTTGATACAGATAACAGTGTCTACAGATATATAAACCCGGCCATGGGTGAGGATATCACTCAGGATATTATAGCCGCAATACTCAATCCGGAGGCTCCTGTAAGGTCGCTTGTGAAGCCCGAGGAGCCAGCAAATGTTGCCGGTGATGAGAATGTAGAGCAAATCGAGACCGGTAATTCCGAAGAGAAAAGTGAAACCTCGGAAGCTGAGACTGCTGGTGAGGTCACTGCTGCAGAGAACAACGGTGAGGTTACAGAAACAATAAAAGAGTAGATTCATGCATAACTATATCCAATATTCAAAAGCTGCCGGCCCTATTGGTATATTCGATTCAGGATATGGAGGGTTGACAATATATAACGAGATAAAGAAACTGCTGCCACAGTATGACTATATTTATCTTGGAGACAATGCACGTACCCCCTATGGTACCCGCTCTTTTGATATTGTATATGAGTTTACCCGCCAGTCGGTGTGCCATCTTTTCAAGCAGGGTTGCCAGCTTGTGATTCTTGCATGCAATACAGCCTCGGCAAAAGCGTTACGCACGATTCAGCAGGTAGATATACCGACACTCGATCCTTCGCGCCGTGTGCTTGGTATCATACGTCCTACTGTGGAGTTTATCGGTGATGTTACAAAAAGCCGTCATGTAGGTGTGCTTGCAACCGAAGGTACAATCAAGTCGCGTTCATATCCTCTGGAGATACGTAAACTGTTTCCCGAGATAGAGGTTGTTGGCGAGGCGTGTCCCATGTGGGTTCCACTTGTTGAGACAAATGAGCACAATAGTGATGGCGCTGATTTCTTTGTCAAACGTCACATTGATAATCTGCTGGCACGCGACAACGAAATAGATACTATAATATTGGGTTGTACACACTATCCGATGTTGCTTGACAAAATAAGGAAATATACCCCCGAGGGCATTACCCTTCTTACTCAGGGTGCTGCCGTTGCTGCCTCATTGAAAGATTATCTTAACCGTCATCCCGAGATGGATAATCTATGTACCAAAGGAGGTGAGACTATTTTCTGTACTACTGAGGCCGATGGCAAGTTTGGGGACCAGGCGTCGCTCTTCCTGCAGCAGCCTATAGATGTAAAGACTGTTACACTTGAATAAACTCCTATAACCAAGCAAAATCATGGCCATTGATCTGCAAATAGAGAATATTTCAAAGCGTTTTGGCGATCTTATGCTTTTCAGCAATGTATCTTTTGCTGTTGAGGAGCGTCAACGTATAGGTCTCATTGCGCGTAACGGAAAGGGAAAAAGTACGCTGCTGAAGATGATTGCCGGTGAAGAACCGCTTGATGAAGGAAAGGTGACCATGCGCGAAGGTCTGCGTGTGGGGTATCTTGAGCAAGAACCCGATTTCTGCGGTAATGTTCCGGTCATTGAGGCATGTATGAACCGTGGTGGTGAAAAGGCCGCAATAATATCGCGTTACGAAAAGGCGCTCGAGGCCGGTTCCGATGATTTGCAGCACCTTATGGAGGAGATGGATCGTCTGGATGCCTGGGATTATGAGAATCGTGTCAAGCAGGTGCTTTCGCAATTGAAGATAAGGGATTTCAACCAGCCGGTGAATGAGTTGTCCGGTG
>JAFZFM010000236.1 GCA_017555865.1 Bacteroidaceae bacterium | reverse complement strand
GTGATTGCTTTTTACGATGCCGTCCAGCACCTGCTCAGAATCTTCTGCCGACAGATCGCCCATAACCAGTTTGGCAGACAACTCAAAGAATGGGTAAAAAGGCAAATCTTTTTGCACAGCAATCATAAATAATGCGTTGATCTCAATCGATTCTTCGCTATTGCGATAGTCCATTTCCAATCGGGAAAGGAATTGCAGAAAATCATCATCCGCATTATCTATATATATTCCTATAGGTTCTTCCAATAACGAGAGGTAACGTAGAACGATTTCGTCCAACTGCTCATCCTCGTAATCTTTATGCTCGTAGCCTAAAATAGCTTCTAATTTATATATTAAGATTCGTTCAAAATCGAAGGCATTACGGCTGAATTTATCGAGCCCGAAAGAGAAAGCCAACTTTTCGCTTTCGTCAGAACAATAACCGCTTATAACCGTTGCGCTTTTTCCGCTGCCTTCTTCGCCCGTAACGTAAATAAACGTAGCACCATCTTCGGCACCCGAGCCTATGTAAGCGACATCACCGCTGTTTGTAGCCACCAAAGTTTTGTTGGCTTCTTCAAAATAACGATGGGCGGCCTGTATACTGCGTTCTTGCCAGGGGAGGTTATTCTCACGCTCCATATCTCGAAGCAACACGTTTCCAAGATCGGCCTCTACCTGCGAAAGAAAGCTTTCAAGACAGATAACCCTTTGAGTTTCCGCATCCCACGCCGCATCATAATGACGAATATGATTGGGATAAATTTCTCCGATACGTCGCTTTAAATCTTCCACCTTTTGCAGATGAACATCGCTTTCTGCTTCATAATCACGTCGCTGTGCATCGGTCATACCGGTTTTGTCAAGGTTGCGGAAATAGAACAGGATGCGACCCTCATATTCGGGGTTAAGTAATGCACCGTAATCGATTTCCAATTCTGTTACGGAAACATCGTTAATTTTATCAATGCCTTTTAATACACATGCTTCATCGATAAGCTCCTGTGCCGGTATCCAGCCATAGCGCTCGCCGATAAGCACAATCATATAAGGCTTACAGTTATCGATTTGATCAAGGCATACCTTAATCACCTTACGGCTTCCTTCGTCCGAATCCAGATCGGTGGTATTAACACCCCAACGCAAATCGCCGAAGTACGCTTTTTCTCCATATTCACGCAGTTGTTCGTTGAGAGTGGGAATGGCATAGGTTTGCAACATATCCCGTTCAAACTGCATATCTTTAAATGTCGATGAAACGAATACCAGTTTCATAGCGTACCTCCGTTAATTTTTTCATTTTTTAATTACCGAATAGCCAATTAAGCTTACGTTAACGTTTTCTTTTACTTGCTTTTACAAAACATTTTCGGGTTCTTCCTTGTGGACGCTCATAATGTCGCCTATATCACAATCAAGAACCTCGCATATACGGAGCAAAACATCCAACGAAACCTTCTTGTCACGTCGCAAACTTGTCATAGTGTTGGATGCCATCTCTGTTGCTCGTCTGAGGTCTGCCTTGCTCATCTTCTTATCTACAAGCACCTTCCACAGCTTATTATAGCTTATTGTCATTGCCATCGTTATCTCCTTTATTGCATCTTAGTGGTTTCTTTAATCAAAACGTACACCGGGGTTCAGAAGAGTCACCGGTCGCCATTCTATTCCGTATTCTCGGAGCAACCGACGAAACACATCGCTCCTTTGAAAGTGGTGCATATTCCTTATTTCATCGGTATCCATTCGGCGTTCAACTTCGTCAATGACCGATAAATACATCGGAGTCAGCTCTACGGGATCATGCTTCAGCGGATGGAAATCTTCAAAGATCTCCTTCTCAACTTCTTTTCGCTTGTCCTCCGACAGAAGCTTTTTTGCCAGCTCGACAAGATCGTCGCAACTGTCTTTCCCATAATAGTTACGTGCGCGTAGAGCGATGTAATAATCATCCTTGCAGTTTTCGTCGTTCTCACCGAAGCGACTTAATAGTTCCGCTTGCAGCTCCAAAAGTCTTTTATAGTATTGAATAGCATAGGCGATGCGCCACATATACTCATAGGCTGTACCGAGATATCGGATAGCACCAATGCTGTCGACAAGCGTATCACGGTCACAGAGTTGAAGTTCAAGCTGTGCATTTACGATCCTGTCGATCTCCTGCAGGGCAGGAATATCCTTATATGTAGCCGCCGCATTGGGATGTTCTTTGCGGCTCTCTATTTCTTTGATTAGTTCAATGATTCGAGCTATATCGTCCTGTGAATACGGCATAAGTTACTCCTTTTACATCGGCTTTCATTACAATCATTTATCATCAGAAAGCCCTGATAACGAACTTGCATTGCAAGATAAACCGATTCTATTTTATATTATAACATATTTTCGTAAGCATTACAATAGAATTAGAGCAACTTTTGATGTACTTTCGCAAGAAGTTGATGTACTTGGGCATATTTTTATCATTAAAATGCTGTCCTAACCAAGCCAAAAATGCACGTCCGACATTACTGCCGGACGTGCTGTGTTATATCGTGTTATGAAAAAATTTAAGAAATTTTCGTTAAAAACTCACTTTGCGTTCTTGTCGTTTTCTTTTTTCTTGAACACAAACAGGTAGAGCGCAACGCCACTGCCAACTGCTGCAACAGCGACGATCGTGATCCACAGCCATGTCAGATTCTTACCGGTCTCATCGCTGCCGCCGAGCTGGTCGGGATCGTTTGTTCCGGAATCTGTTTCGGGGTCTGCTCCCGACTGGGTATCTGAAGGCTCTTCTTGCCTATTGCACAGGTCGCATTTTTCATCCCCGTTGGCATCAAGATGGTTCTCCATATTGAGAATTTCTCCACAACCGCAGACTTGCCAATGGCTATCGTCATCGAATTGATAACCCGGCAAAGGCTTGTGTACATGATTCTTAGCTTTCGTGATCACATAGCCGCAATCAAGGCAAACCTCATCGGTATCATCTGTTGCGGGACCGCTGGAACGGTGGGGTGTGACGTCACCGCAATATGTGCAGTTCTCTGTCATGCACAGGTGTGCGTGATTTAACGTGCTGATGAAACTCCAAGTCTCGGTATTGAGGTTGTGGGCCGCGAGCTTGCTATAGTATGCACCGCAATCAGCGCACTTTGCCTTTTCCTGACAGGTGGCTGTGCCACCGCCATGTGCAGCCTTGCTGCCTGCGATTTCCTGGTAACAACGGGTGCAGACCTTGAAGTGATGTGTGGAGTTGCTCCGCAGATCGGATTCCACATGACCCAGCGCAGCAACATTGCCCCAAGTGGACAAATTGGCGATCTGCCTGGTTCCTCTGGAATCCTCAAAATATTTGCTGCAGGAAGTACAATGATAGTAAGTTTGTTTTCCTGCGGTGGTGCAGGTAGTGGGCACCTTGTTGACACGAGTCATCGTATGCTGGTGCTTCAGCGCCTCAAAGGTATAGGATATCCCCGCAAAGGTTTCATAGTTCACATATTCGATTTTCGCTTCTTTTCCATTGATCGTGGCTTGCAGCACCCCTTCCGATGCAATAGTATAGTCTCCTGTTGTGCGGAAGTCGATCGTAACTCGGTATACATGCCCCTCTTTGAATTCGTGTCCCGCAGCACCGCTAATAAGGTATTTGTTATCCGTTACATCGAACCATTTTACGCCGTTACGGGACGGGCTTGCATTACCTTCACTGGCAAATGCCGCACCGTTAAACGGTGTATAGTCGGGCTTTGCGCCGATGGCGGGAATATCGATATTAAAGACGATGTAATAGATCTGCAAGGTGTCGCTTCCCCAAGAATAGCCGCAGCCATCGCAGATAAGATCTCGGTTTGCGTCCGTATGCCTGCTCTTTTCCTCGGCTCCACAGCCTGCAACAACGCAGGTATGGCGGTGGTAGACATCGTCCACCTTACCGTACTTACTCCAGGCATGATCGCCTTTGGCTATATTGTAGCCGTATTTGACAATCTGGTTGCAATCGTAGCATTTCCAATCGCCGGTGTAACCCTTCTCCATACAGGATGCCTTGTCTGCATTGATCAGCCGCAGATCGGTGTGTCGGGGAGCAAGCAGCTCGCCCTCCTGAAGCAGCACGCCGCATTCACAATACAGGTCACCGCTGTATCCAAACTCGGTACAAGTAAAGGCAACTGCATTTTTGAGCACGGTTTTTCCGTTATGTTGCTTGGACGTGCTTTTGCCGCGGACCTTTTGATTGCAGTGGTCACAGCGGTAGGTGCCTTCATAGCCCCTCTGCTCACAGGTTCCTGCCTTGGATGTGCCCGGGATCAGTGTAAGATTACCCTCGTGCTTGCCCGTACTTTCAATGACCTCACCATAAAAGATCACGCCGTCGCAATCAGCACATACCGTATCTCCCGTATAGCCGTCAGTGGTGCAAATAGGCTCGGATGCGTTTAAGATACGGGAACCACCCTGATGCTTACATTCCTCAACGATTGGGACAAAGGTGATTATTCCGCCGCCCTTTCGATTTGAAAAGAGGGGAACGGTGAGAGACCATTTCAACTCGTTTCCTATTCTTTCAAAGGTAAAATCGTCGGTGATCTCGACATCAATGACCGATCCGGTCGGAGTCCTGTCGCAGTAATAGTATACTCTCCAGCCGACGACGGTCGGATTATTTGTTTTCAGAAGCTCTTTCTTTGCGTATTCGGAAGCAGAGAAGCCGATAACCAGCTTCGAACCGTTTACTACAGTGTCACAGCTTGCATAACCGTACTGAACGAACACGAGATCGTTGCTTTGCGTCCACTGAGACTCAACCATTTTGCCCTGCGATTCGCTATAGGTCTCAAGTTTCTTTGAGGTGTCGTATCCGCATATGTCGCATTCCTTATAGGGAACACCGATCTTGTCGGGATTCGAATACGGAGTCCCCAGCGACTGCCAACCCATTTCGTTGTGAGCTTCAAGCGTAGTCTTGTTGCATCCCGGCCAAAGACAGATCAGGCGGTGATGTGTGTCGTTACGGTAGGTCGTATCGATATTGCATCCATTTGTATCAGGATCGTAGAAGTAGTGGATATGGTCGAGAATGTAACCGACGAATCCGCAATCGGTACAGGTCCGCTCGACCCAGCGCTCACCGGATTTACTGTCGTAGACAATACGTGTCTGCTTGCTGAAGCTATGGGGCTCTAATTTCTCTGCTCCGCACTCTTCGCCAACGCAGATCTTGTAATGTCCGCTTGATTCGTAAACGCCGATATTATTACCGGTGCCCGACTGGAAGATGGTATCGGTAAGCGCCCCCTTAGAGGGCACAAACTTTTTGTAAACGTGCTGTATTTTCAAACAGACGACGTTTGTCGTTTCCTGATTTCCTTTTGCATCGGTTATCACGCACTTATAGGATGGCTCATATACACAGCCGTCTGAGGGCACGGTAACGACAAGGGTATTTGTTTTCGTGCCGGAAACATAGGCAAAGGAATCCGCCTGGGTCTGATCTTTCATTTTCTGCCAGTTTCCGTTTCCGTATTTTACATACCCCTGATAGGTAAGCGCAGAGGTGCCCCTTGCCGCTACGGTAAAGGTGTGCCTGTTGTTGAAGGGATGCTGAGGGTCGTCCTCGCCGGCCAGGTGGACATCTGTAACCTTCGCCACCGCGCTCACAGGCTGCTTCAGGATCAGAATATTCTTCTGGCTGTCAAACTTACAGACTGTGCAGACACCATATTTGTCGTAAGTATGAGCCGCCTTGTTTTGATAATGGTTTGTGCTATCACAGAAACGGCAGGCACGCCAGTGATAATTCGTATCCATTTCCCAACTATTTTGGGGAGTAGCTGTATGACCGGGGCTTGCATCCCCGTGCTCAGATGCTATATGGTTTTTGATGTCGCCATCGCTGATGCAACGGTCGCTGCAGTCACAGCCCTCGGACTCCAGACGGATGGCGCAGCAGCTTTCGCAAATGAACAAGCCTTCCAGCTCGCAGCCGCTACAAATATCGCTATTGTGGAAACAGTCGCCGCAATCCTCGCAGAAATGCGTGTCGTAATCACTGTCTTCCACGCAGAGAGGCGGCGAATCCACACAATCAGAGTTGCCCTCACAGCAGTCAAGGCAAAGCTCACATTCTTCACACATCTCAACGGCACAAAACGCATTTCCGCAATCGGGGCAAATATGGTCGTACCAATCGGAGCCGTCAATGCAGTATTCTCCGCAATCGCATCCCTGGGCTGCGGCGTTCTCCATACAACAGTATACGCAGAAGCCGCAATCGTCACAAAGGTCGATGCCGTCTTCGTACAGACATTCTTCGCACTGCTCGCAGAGTACACAGCATTCCTCGCAGTGATCGTATCCCATCTCGCAGTCC
>JAFZFM010000235.1 GCA_017555865.1 Bacteroidaceae bacterium | reverse complement strand
TAAAGCTCAACGGCATAGAAAACCTGTTGCAACGCTTTCTTGTACTCAAGACGGTGGATGGAGAGGATGAACCGATATTCTCGCTTACAGCGCCTCCCCGGGAACATTTGGGGCTGATTGTGCAGGCAATCAATGACGGAATGGGCAATATTACCGATTACAAGATAGGACAGGTTGATGGAACTGAAAACATCACTATTGAGTACGAGGGCAAATATTGTAACGAGGCATTGCAGGAACTGTCGGAAAAAGTCGGTACCGAACATTGGTTCGAGGGGCAGACTTTGAACCTTTGCCGTTGTGAATATGGCGAGGAGATAACCCTTGCTTATAACAAGGGGTTGACCGAGCTTGAGAAGGACGAGGCGGATAATGTGAAATTCTACACTCGTCTGTTCCCTATCGGTAGTAGCCGTAATATCAACCCGGAACATTACGGATGTAGCCGTCTGCAATTACCAAGCAAGGAGAAGTATGTGGACGTGAATACAGACAAGTACGGAGTTATCCATCATTACGAGCAGAAGGCCTTTGCTGATATATACCCTCGTCGAACAGGGCGCGTCAGCAGCGTACGAAGTGAGGAGGTTACGGGTGAGGATGGTACGCCGTTCAAGATATACTATTTCAAGGACGATACATTGACATTCGACCCCAACGATTATGAGTTGCCCGAACTTGTCAAGCACGTTACTTTTCAGGATGGCGAACTCGCTGGATTGGGCGAAGACGAGGAAGGTACTTTCTATTTTGAAGTCAATTTCGATAGCAAGACTCGAGAGTTTGAGATTATTACGATTTGGCCTAATGATGATGGTTCGCAGTTGCCCAATGATACACTTATCCCAAAGGTTGACAACCAATATGTTCTATGGAATATCTCAATGCCACCGGAATACTATGCCCTTGCTGAAGAGGAACTGCTAACTGCAGTAAACAAGTTCAATGAGCAGAATGCGATAGATGTATCCAGGTATAAAGCACCTACGGACTATATTTATATTGACGAGAACGGTATAGATCTGTTTATTGGGCGTAAGGTCAAATTGGAGAGTGCAAAGTTCTTTCCGCAACTTGGATATAGACATAGCCGTATCACAAAGATAACCCGCAAGGTAACCCGCCCGTCGCAGATGGATATTGAGATCAGCGATGCACTCTCTACAGGGTACAAGGATAAGGTCGGGGGGGAGATAAAGGATGTCAAGGACTATGCGAAGAGTATAGCTCAAAGCCTCTCCCTTCCTGATATAATCAGGAGCTGGGATAAAACACTGCCGACAGACAACAACCTGTTTTCTGCACGTCGCAGCCAGCAGGAGTTTTTAAGTAAGGTCAAGGCGGACCGCGCTAAAAAGAGAATAACCTTTGAGGAAGGTGTCGGTTTTGGCGACTATGAGCAAGGGATACGTGGCGGAACTGTTGATGACAAGGGTAATGCCGAGCTGCTTTCATTGGTTGTGCGCGAGCTTTTGCGTAGTGCTAAGTTTGTGGATGGCCTCACAGGCGAGGGCTTCCAGCTTTGGATCGATGAGCAAGGACTCTCGAACCTTACCGTCGATAAAATGACGGCAAGGCAGGTTGCTGTATTTTTTGAGATGCTCGTGCAGAAGGTGCGCAGTGTCGGTGGACAGATTGTTGTGTCCGCTGCCAACGGAAAGATACAGAGTGTTGAGCTGCAGGACGGCTATTATAAGATAACGTTTGAACAGAACAACACCTTTGTCGCACACGACCAGATGCGATGCGCCACATTTACAGGTGGTGAACTGAAAAGCTATTGGGTAGAGATTGCTGCCGTTGAGGGTGATAGTGTTCTTGTTGCTGAAGAGGAGTTCGACTCGCCTCCATCCCCGGCTGACGAGTGCGTCCTTATGGGTAACACTGAGGACCCGACTCGCCAAAATCTGATCTTGATATCGGCTTCCGAGGATGGACAACCTCGCATCGATGTGGTAAACGGTGTAAACAGCAAGAGTTTTGTCGGGTGTCTCAGAGCTCGTCTCGGTAGTCTTGACGGTATAAAAGATGACAGGTTTCCTTTGGATAGCCAACCGCAGGGGTATGGTCTGTATGCCGACAATGTGTTTTTGCGTGGAACTTTTCTGCTTGATACAGGCGAAGACATAAAGACACAGTTCAAGATAACGGAGGGCAAAATCAAAGCTGCCGTTGAGGGACTGCGCGAGGACTTTGTTGGGGATAAGGGCTTCCTTAGCAATGTGTCGTTCGGTAACGGAATGAAAAAATGGAGTACCGCGAATGAGGTGACATTCTTCCTTGCCGGCAATAAATGGATATGGGCCAATGGCAATGTGCTTTCTAATAAAAAGAACTATGCCATTGTCGGTACCGACAACGGAAGAACTGTTGTGCATATACGCAACCGCTATATAAAGCAGCTCAATAATAATTTGCGTTCGTTGCCGACATTTGAAACCAATGAGAACGGTGAACAGGAGGCAGTTCCTGTCTATCTGTCATTCTTCTATCGATGCGCAAAAGCAGGAACCCTGAAGGTGGAGTTTGAGAATGTAGATAAGAACGGATTTGCCAATTTCAATTCGTTCTCCGTTGAGGAGGAACTTGATGTTACTGATGGTTACAGGCAATACACCTGTAGTGGGCTATGGAACGGTACCGGTGATTTCTGCTTGTCATTTTCTGGAGACATATATCTATATATGCTTGTATTGAGTACGGATAGGATAGACTCGCTGACATACAAATATAGAACCCTGTTTGAGCAGTCGGAACGATTGGTTAAAATATCTGCGGCGGTATATGACAAAGACGAAAATGCACTCAAGGAGACAGGCTTGTTTGTTAAGCCGGAGGGTGCTGGTCTGTATGCCCAGAACTCAGATGGCAAGGTTGCGCTTGTGGGCGTTTGTGTCGATGGCATTGACGAGGAAGGCAACCCTATAAGCATTGTGAAGCTTACGGGTGACAATATACAGCTCGAGGGACTTGTTACGGCCAACAAGACTTTCAAGATAAATGAGGACGGCACAATGGAGTGCATCGGTGGCAAGATTGGAGGTTTTGAGATTGGGGAGGATTCGATAACAGCAAAGGAGGGCGTTCTGAACCTTGGCGTTGAAGATATGCAGGTTCGTTTCCGGGCTATTTCGAATGAGAAGAAAACTTTGACAGTCAATGCAACCTCAAACGGATATATGCTTGGCGATTATGAGTTTTCGTATAACGAGAACCGTCGCGTGACCATACCGAATAAATCCCCCAATAGTTACAATTGGGAGAATGCCCACGTTGTTGATGTAATGGATATAGAGTACCACAGTATGTTTACCACCCCGGCATACCATTTCAACAAATACGGTTTTCAATATGTCATGTTGGGAAATGGCCATTTGTGCCTTGACGGTATTGTTGAGGGGCATTGCGTTGATGTCTTGAAGCCGTTTAAGGCTGCTTGGCAAGTGCATTGCATACAAACGCCATTGTATTGTAACCGTATTTGTGTCTCGACTGACTATGATAACGACATACTTGTTTTGCCTGATTTGCAGTCCGTGTGTGCCACCATTGGCTGTGGCTTTGCAAGAAAAGAAACCCGACGTTCATTTTCGTTCAAGATGACTTTTATGAATGTCGGCAGCAAGACTTTGTATGTCTGTGGGTTTTCGACAGATGCTATCGACGACGAACAGCCACTCGCGAGAAATGAATTTCCGAAGATATACAACAAATCGACATCGTACTATTCAGCTTTGCAAAGCTTGAAACTTCAGCCTTACAATGTCCTGGAGATAATGCTTGTGTACGACGGAACAGAATATAAAGCACTAATTATATAGACTATGAAGGTAATTTACAACACACTTATCCCTTTTAGGGGTTTCCGGGCTATAAACCTGCTCGGTGTCCTCTTCGTGCGTAAAGGGTGTGAATTGAACAGTGTTACTCTCAAGCACGAGGCAATACATACAGCGCAAATGAAAGAGATGCTATATCTGTTCTTTTACCTTGCCTATGTAGTGGAATGGCTCTATTACTTGTGCCGGCTCAAGGATAGAATGAAGGCGTACCGGGCAATATCATTTGAACGCGAAGCTCGGAAATATCAGTTCGATGCGGAATATTTGAAAACAAGACCAATGTATAACCAATATAAAGATATATAACTATGGCACTTACAGAAGAAGAAAAAAAGGAACTGCTCAATGAGATAATGGCAAGTTCTGAGGGTGTTACAGAACTTGAAGCAGTCGAAAATCTCGATGGCATAAACTCGTTGCCGGCACTCAAGGGGGAGCTACTTGTGAGTGCTCCTATAGCGTTGCTCCGTAAACCAGCAGAAGAGGCTGCTGCGAATGCCAATAAGGCGGCAGAAGCAGCCAATGCGGCAGCAGCTAATGCGAATGGCGCTGTTTCGGCCGCAAACAGGGCTGCCGAGAATGCTACGAACTCTGCGATGAGTGCTAACAGTGCGGCAGACTATGCAGGACAGGCGGCAGGAAGGGCGAACCAGGCTGCACAGAATTATGAGGGTGTGGCTGTCGTTGCGCGTAATGGCGCGACGATGCGCTTCAATCGAATAATCGAGGGCGAAGTAACTCTTTTGCCCGGTTCGTGCGCGTACTTGGATCATGTGGCTTTTTATAAACGAAACGGACAGTTTATAGCGTATGACCTTTCCAATGATGCCTATGTGACGATGTGGGATGGTATGGAGGCCTATGTTAGTAAAGGAGGATACCCCTTAAAGGATAAGATATATCTTTGTGGAAGCACAATGTATGTATGGAGTAGCGAAGAGGGTACACTTATAGAGGCAAGTGGCAGCGGTTCAGGCAGTGGCTTTTACAACTTGACAATTGAGCAACCACTTGCAAATGGATACTATAATATCGCAACAGCCATCAGGGCATTGGAAACAGCGGATATTGATGATGATGCAAAGCTTGGTATGATAATTACTTTTGAGGTGAGTGCCGGCAAATGGGTGGACTACCGCTTTTGCGGATCATCAATTGACAATTTCCTGATTCCTGCGAGCTGGGAAGAGTACGGGGGTGGCAAGATAAAGCAGATAAGTGTCAATGGCCAGAATGTTACTCCTGATGCTGATGGTAAGGTCAATATCGTTATTGACGAGCAGGAAGTGGACGAAACTCTCGACCCGAACAGCACCAACCCGGTGCAGAACAGCACCATCTCTGCCAAGCTTGCCGATATTGAAGCGGCTACGGTCTTTGATATGAGCGCAGAGGTCAGCGACGACGAGACAACTGTTCGCCTTGCGCTCAAGAATAAGAGTGGAGCTGAGATTGCCGCTGTCGATATCCCTGCCGGCAGTGGTGGCGGTGGCGAAGGTGATGCAAGTACCACCAAGATTGTTCTTAATGCCTCTGTCGATAACCCTATTGTCAAGGAGGGCGGTAATGTCAAGCTTACTTACACTTTCGACCATCAGTACAGCAGTGGAGACGACAAAGGCGTATCCACAGGACAAAAGGCTGTTGTGTCGATACAGATGCTACGCGGTTCAACCACCACATACAGCAATACCATATCAGAGGTTAGCAAGGGCAGTTACGACATCGATGTCAGCAAGTATCTCTTTGCCGGTACCACAGATATATATGTGAGGGCAACGACTACGGACCCATCTACAGGTAAGACACAGACAAAGCAAAGCTATATCAGTGTAAAGGTCGTGACCCTGACATTGAGCAGCAGCTACAACCTCGCCAACTCCATTGCAAACGGAGGTTATGGGGCTTCTGAGACCATAAGCATACCATATGCAGTGAACGGTTCCGGAACGAAGATCGTAACCTTGCACGTTGATGGTACGCAGCGCAACGCCCATACCGTAACACGTAGCGGAACTACCAACGGCAGTTTCAACCTGTCGATGAGTGGCCTTTCTGTTGGTCGCCATACTATCCAGATAGTAGCCGAAATGGAAGCGAGTGCAGACCTCACACTCCGAAGCGAGAGTGTATATATGGACATCTTCAAAGCCGGGAAGAATACTCCACTTATCGGAATTAAGCACACATTCAAAGATGGCCGTATCTTCAAAGGCGACCACCTTACACCACGACTCGAAATCGGGCAGTATGAAGAGCTCGCGTTTGATTTTGTGGTGTACAATCCTGGCGCAACTCCTGCTTCGATGGTAATATTCCGAAATGGGGCTATTACACAGGGAGTGAATGTACCTCGCAGCACCCAGGTCTATAGCAACAGATTTATAGAACAGGGTGAGAACGCTATGAAGTTCGTGTGCGGTGTGACAGAATACCCCTTCTACATCAATGTGACGGAAAGCGGTATCGACATCAGTGAGACCACATACGGCCTCAAGATGAAGCTTGATGCAACAGGAAGAAGCAACGAGGAGAGTGAGCCCGATGTATGGGAGGACGGTGACATTTCCACAACCTTTGAAAATGTCGATTGGAAAACCAGTGGCTGGATAGACAACAGCCTGAAGTTGATTAACGGAGCAAAGGCGACCATCAACTATAATGCCCTCGAGAGTGATATTAGCTCAACAGGTGCCACCTTTGAATTTGAGTTCCGTATAAGTAACGTCGTGGATCGCGAAGCGACTGTTATCAGTTGTATGGACGGTAATAAAGGCTTCAGGATAACCGCAGAAGAGGCTGCGATGCTTACGGGCAGTACCAAGAACGTGACAACTGCGGACGGAGACACTCTTACAACCCCAGTCGGTGTGTCTATGAAGTTCGCTCCTGATATATGGTTCAAGGTCGCGTTTGTTGTACATAAACGAACAGAGGGCCGTCTTATGGAACTCTACATCAACGGTGGCCGAAGCAAGGCGGATATATACGGCACTGGTGATTATTTCAGTCAGGATAACCCTATGCCTATCAGCTTCGTCAGCGACAGTGCCGATATTGAGATACGCAAAGTGCGCATCTATAATCGTGCCATTACCGATGACGAGGAGCTGTCAAATCATATCATTGACCGCAAGACCGTCGATGAGATGAGTGCCCTTATACAGGCCAACGACGTGCTTGATGATGATACCGGAGAGGTAAGCATCGACAAACTTTTGGCAAAGGGTAAAGGTGTGATTTTGTTTGTACGCGCAAACGGCCTCGACGAAATCAATGCGACCAACAACAAGGACCAGAACTTCCTTTGCGACTATGTAGTAATATACACCCCTTGGGGTGATGTGATAGAGATACGCAACTGTTATGTGCGAATACAGGGTACCTCAAGTACCAAGTATCCGCGCAAGAACTACCGTATCTATTGTGCTAAGGGTAACAACCCCGAGATATGGATTAACGGCGTAAAACAGGATAGCAATAAGATTCCTGTAATGCCTGGTGATATTCCAGTCAAGGTTCTTTGTCCCAAGTGTGACTATTCCGATAGCTCAATGACGCATAACACCGGTGGAGCAAAGCTCTTCAACG
The DNA here is from genome assembly GCA_017555865.1 of Bacteroidaceae bacterium. Classification (GTDB taxonomy): domain Bacteria; phylum Bacteroidota; class Bacteroidia; order Bacteroidales; family Bacteroidaceae; genus HGM04593. Next base: position 11,932 of record JAFZFM010000235.1, on the reverse strand, counting down.
ATGTTTTCAAGGAACTCGGTCTGCTCACACCCCCGCAGCTGGTGGATAGCAATATCCGCAGTACCATCAACGGATACCCTGTCGATGTGTTCTCCGCAGAGACCATAGATGGCGAACGTACCTACTACGGTCAGTACAACTTGAACAACGACAAGAGTGATTGGGCTGATGTTACCGGAATGAACTCTGTAAAAGCAGCAGACGGTACCACTATCAATTGGGAGTGTCCCATTGCCCTTGAGTTCTTGAATAACTCCTATGCGCTTGACAAGTTCCAACTCTTCGGTTCTACACCGACCGAGGTGGAAGCTGAACTTAATGCAGGGTTTGATGACGCCCTCGAGTTCAACTTTCCTAAGGATGTGTATTGGACTTCGGCAAAGGCTGAGAAGAAAGAGGGAACGGTGGCCACTGTCGCACAGAAGGACAGCATAACCCGTTTGCTGACCTGGATACGCGATTGTGTACCTGCTGGAGCTGATATGACTTGCAGAGACCTCTCTACTTGGAAAAGTGAGAAATTCAAGACGGAGGTAGCACATTATTTTGCGGTGAACTTCCTACTGACATATTACATTTTCACAGACTATTTCGCATTGGTGGACCAGCGTGTGAAAAATATGATTGCTCGTACATGGGACGGTTTACTGTGGTATATTACATACTATGACGGCGATACAGGACTCTTGACGCGTAACGACTGCTTCCTCGCATACCTCTACACCTTGAGTCGTGAGACTTACGACGCAGAAAAGGGTGGCTACGCATTTGAGGGCTTCGATTCGTGGTTGTGGTGCTTGGTTCTTGCGAACCTCGAAACTGAGCTCAAGGCTTGTGCTTCTAATCTTCGCCAGGTGCTTACCAATGCAAGAGCTTTAGAGATGTTCAATGAGGAGCAAGCCGGCAATTGGTGCGAGCGCATATACAACAAGTCGGGCAAGTTCAAGTATATCGACCCACAGATTGATGGCGTGAATGTCGGTGGCAGTATCGTTACATACCCCTATATCTATGCGTTGCAAGGAAACCGTGAAGCGCACCGTACCCATACCATCAACAACCGCTTTGCGTTGATTGATGCCAAGTATGAAACAGGAAACTATACGAGTGACAATATCGACCTGTATATGAGCCGCACCGCCTCTGATGGTACGACGATAATGCAGGTTACGGCCAACGAAGTGTACTATTTCGGTTATGGTACCAACAATACCCCGTCTATTCAGCCGTCGCAGAAAGCCGAGGAAGGGGAGAGTGTGACCTTAAGCTTCAATGCCGCTTACTCACTCAATGACCCGATGCGTATCTATGGCGCAAGCCGTATGCGCAAGCTTGTGACAAGTACAGCCGGTGATGACCTTGTAGGTAATATCAATATCAACAAGTGTATCGTTCTGCAAGAACTTGATATGAGCACAACAGGAGGCGGAGGCGACTTCTACATAAACCTGGACAACTGCCGCCAGTTGGTGCTAATCAATATGAGAGGACAGAGCAAGGCAAGAACCGGAAGCCAGGCATCAACGGAATTTGATTTCAGCAACCAAACGAAGCTGAGGACATTTAATGGCACCGGCACAACCGTCAAGAGTGTAGCATTTGCAAAGGGTGCTCCTCTTGCAAGTGTTGTGCTCCCCTCGACACTGACATCGTTAAGGTTGGAGTATTTGCCGAACTTACAGATGAGTGGGTTGACTATAGCCGGCTACAATAACATTGAGACATTTGTCTTCTCTGCTTGTCCAGGGTTGAATTGGCAGACACTGCTCGGACGCTGTACGAATGTTATTCGAATTCGTGTCGAAGGCCTTGCACTTGAGGGCGACGGAGAACTGCTCAATACCTACCTTAACAAGAAGGGTATCGACGCGGAAGGCAATGCCGTTGAAACCTGCGCATTGGTTGGAAACTACAAACTGACACGCTATCCGTCTGATGCAGACCTCGCCGCCTGGAGGGCACACTATCCGGAACTTAATATACAGTTGCCACAGTACACGATGATTGAGTTTGACGAGAGTGTGAGCGATGACGCCAATGTGAGCAATCTTGACAACAGTACCGGCTACAAGTTTGGGAACGACTATGTCCCAAGTGGCCATATCAATGCCATTATGAGGCAACGTCACCGTGTCTTGGCCAAGGTAACCAAGGCACCAACGAGCCGCGCCATAACCCATGCTGGCGTTGATACTCTTGCCAATAACCCCGATGGTACAGCGACCATCTACCCGTTGCACGACGAGAACTCGAACTACTATGCCGATGCAGAGGCGCTGACAAACTGTACTGAGGCGAAACTGGATGGCACAGAAGGCGATGTAATGATGTATGAGCCGCATTATTGGAAGAAGGGCATAAACGACTACCTTGGTGGCAAGAAGTATGCTTGCTTCAGTTCTAACAAGGAAATGCCGGACACCCCGGCCGCCGTTGTTCTGACGCTTGCAGATATACAAGCAGCCGGGGGATACGCTGACAAGTCAAAGCTGATGAGCGGCAAGGGTACGCTTGCGAACTCTCTTGGTACCGACAGCAACTATGCGGTTTGCACCGTAGACGTGTCCGGGTATAAGCGTGCCCGTTTCCCGACAGTTCTCGGCAGCAACCTGCTGTGCTCGCTGTTTACGGATGCTGAAGGCAACATACTTGATACTATTGTTGTCAGCACGCTTGCGGCAACCTTTGAGAATGGTATGTACGTTATAAAGGACGTTCCTGAAGGAGCGACAGCCCTGCATTTTACAATACACAAGACAGCAGAGTTCGACAAGGTTGTACTGAGCAACAGCGACCGCATTGAGGATATGGAACCCGACTGGGTTGAGCACGAGGCTTGCCTGACAGCTGTATTCGGCAGCTCTATTGTCGGCACGAAGTTGCGTAGTGCTATCACAGGCGGCAGCACTGCAGCATCGCTATCTTGGAGTGACTTCCATTATTACAGCCAGCAGCGTGGAATGCAACAGATTGATTGGAGTATGCATTGTGATATCCCCAACCTGTTCTACGCGGTCTACGGTCGTCGTGACAGTCAGATGCAGTGCGGTGCCGGCTCAAATACAAATGCCCGCGTAACGGGTGGAACTGCTAAAATCGGAATGCAGGACACAGTCAATACAGACGGAACAACAGTTGGTGGCACCGATGGCAACGGTCTTGCATTTTATAAAACAAAAGACAGTGAGGGTAAAATAACCTTTACTCGAATAAATAACATCAACTGCTTGGGCTACGAGGATATTTATGGTCATAAAGGTGACTGGGTGGATTGTGTTGAAGTTAATAAGGGCACAGCGAATGGTAAATGGATAATAACCGATCCAGATGGGACACAGCGTGCTGTAAAGGCAACTACGACTTCGGACTTTTGGATAAAGGGTGTTGCTCATGGTAAGCACATGGATGTTCTCTCTGTTGGAACAACACAAGGCAGCTCTTCAACATATTATTGCGATAGGCACTATTATAGTTCAGCAGTCGGTCGTGTGGTCTATCGTGGCTACTACTACGCGTATGCGAATGGTGGCGTTGCGTTCGCGTACGCGGGTAACGATGCGTCGTACACGTTTGCGAACATCGGGTCGCGTCTGGCCTTCAGAGGCAAAATCGAGGTTGCGGAAAGCGTGGCAGACTTTAAGGCTGCCGTCGAGGTTGCGTAAAGCGAAAGCGGGAGCGAAGCGACAAAGCGAAAAACGTTTTGCTCCCGTTTTTGAAAATAACCAAAAACGGGCGTTAGCCCGTCGAAAAATTTTAGAAAATGAGTAATTTTGCACTTGTAAGGTGGCGTTCCCCAATAGTCGTGTGGTCTATCGTGGCAACAACAACGCGAATGCGAATGGTGGCGTTGCGTACGCGAACGCGAATAACGATGCGTCGAACACGAATGCGAACATCGGGTCGCGTCTGGCAAACAAACAAAGAATAATCGGCGTACAGTAGCAGGGATGTATCCCTATTTCGGTGCCGAGGGGAATAAGCCTCAGTAACAGCGCAAGTAATTGCGGAAAACTGAAAAACCAAATGGCGGGTAGAGCTTGGTAGGTCGCTTGCGACTCGAAGAGGTCGGACCCAAGGATTGAAGGCTGTTAGCCTATTGAACTATGCGAAGAGAAGGTTACATTATTGAGGAGATAACAGAGTACAGCAATATGCTCGACTCGTTTAAGCAAGTCCTTAGTGGCACGAAAAGGAAACGTAGCCAACAAGGGCGTCGCCTTCTTGCGCACCAAGAGAAAGTCATCCAGGAATTAACCGAGTCTATCAGTTCCGGGAGCTTTTCTTTGAAACCAGATGACATAGGGGAAATGGATATTGTCGAAGCTGGAAAGCAAAGGCATATTCAGTACCTTAAAAGTTACAAGAAAAGCATCGCTATACACGCTATAATGGCAGTGGTAGACAAACATTTGAAGAGGCGCTTTATTCGCACTACCTCTGCGAGTATTGAGGGCAGAGGTATGCACGACCTTATGGAGTATATAAGGCGGGATATCAGGGAGAATCCAGAAGGTACCCGGTATTGCTACAAGTTCGATATAACAAAGTTCTACGAGAGTGTGAAACAGGATTTTGTTATGTACTGCGTTAAGAGGGTATTTAAGGATAAGAAACTCATTGCGATGCTGGACAATTTTGTCCGAATAATGCCCGAGGGGTTGAGCATAGGCCTCCGTTCCTCGCAGGGGCTTGGCAATTTGCTCCTGTCGGTGTTCCTGGATCATTATCTCAAAGACAAGTACGGTGTCCGCTATTATTACAGGTATTGTGATGATGGTGTCGTGCTTGCCGGGACAAAATCCGAACTATGGGCGATACGAGATATTATTCATCAGCGCATAGGGCAGATAGAACTGACGGTAAAAGCTAATGAGCGGGTTTTTCCTGTTGAGGAAGGTATTGACTTCTTGGGGTATGTTATTTGCCCGGATAGCGTCCGTATCAGAAAGCGTATAAAACAGAAGTTTGCCCGGAAGATGGCGGAGATTAAAAGCAGAAGACGTCGGCGTGAGCTCGTAGCGAGCTTTTATGGTATGGCCAAGCACGCCAATTGTATAATGTTGTTTAATAAATTAACAGGTAAAAGTATGAGATCATTTAAAGACTTAAAGGTTGCTTATAAACCCGAGGACGGCAAGAAACGCTTTCCTGGTGTAGTTGTAAGCATTCGTGAGCTGGTGAACTTGTCTATAGTCGTAACGGACTTTGAGACAGGTATCAAAACGGAGCATGGTGAAGATCGTTGCCTTGTCGCCATTGAACAGAATGGTGAACCCAAGAAGTTCTTTACCGATAGCGAGGAGATGAAGAATATCCTTGCGCAGATAAGAGAAATGCCGGACGGCTTTCCGTTTGAGACGATCATCAAGACGGAGACCTTTGGTAAGGGTAGAACTAAATATGTATTTAGCTAATGAAAAGAGTTGAAGGTTGTGCCGATGTCAAGCTGATGGAGTGCGTCAGCCCGGCAAAAGACAAGTGGCGTATCCGTTGGGATATCCAGCCACAGAGTGATGGCAGCGCAAACTATATGGAAGCGGAGTTCTGCCACAAACCAAGTGAAGAGGAGGTAAGGCAGACCATTGTTGGCTGGTTTAACTCTCAAGTGGATGTAGCTATATTATCGGGCTTTGAATGGAACGGTATGAAGGTGTGGCTTTCAAGCGAAAACCAGTTCAATTATAAAGCTGCATACGACCTCGCTGTGCAGACTTCAGGGCAAACCCTACCTGTTACCTTTAAGTTCGGTAATGAGGAGCCTTGTTACTATACATTTGACAAAGTTGAGGAATTGACCGACTTCTATACCAAGGCAATGCTGCATATTCAGCATACATTGTCAGACGGTTGGAAAAAGAAAGATGCTTTTGATATAAAGCAATATCGATAGACCCATCGGGGGAGGTTACAAAAAAGCCCCCGGCCTGTTAATATAGACGCCAATCATAATTAACAACACACCCGTAAGGCGCGCGACCGGGGGCATATACCCTCTGCCACGCCTTACGGGTTTTATTTGTTAAAAATGATTGGCACTGCAAAAGTAATTAAAATGATTGGATATGACATTATTTGAGATACTGAATTTTAATAAAGAACTATTAAACAGGCTTTGCAAGGTTGGTTTTAAGCCTGATGATTGCCGTTATATCGATCTGTATAACGAGTACGAACAAATGAAGAATGAAGGCGAAAAGATAACCTATATCGTTAGTTCTTTGTCTGCTAAATACAAAGTAAGCGAGCGCAAGATATATGAGGTTATAAAGCGTTTCGGAAAGCACTGCACGCTTGGTGCAGTGTGAATTGATACAACTTTTCTTTTGTTTATTCCCGGTACCATACCTTTGCCAAACAAAAACGTGTGGCTATGAACAAATATTATCAGATTCTGGATAAGGTGTGCCTGCTGGGTAAGATGCAGCACAATAAGAAAGGGAATATAAAATACTTGCTCAATGAGCAATTGTCTCTAACACCGGCCGACCTGCTCGATATATTCGAGGGGCATAACATTGCCCGTAAGAAACTGCGAAACGAACTGCAATTGTTTATGCAGGGCGAACGCAATGTCGATAAGTACCGAGAGGTGGGTATAACCTGGTGGGACTACTGCGGTTCAATCCTCGTTAATTCCTATCCTACATACTTTGAGAAGTTGCCACCGTTGATTGCTAAAATCAATCGTGAGAAGCGCAATAGCAAGAACTATGTGCTTTTCCTCGGCGCCACTGATGCCGAGAGCAACCAAGCTCCTTGTTTGAGTCTTGTGCAGTTCCAGATTGATGATGGCGAACTGGTGGTGTCTGCCTATCAGCGAAGTTCTGATGCAAGTCTCGGGCTCCCGTCCGATATATACCACCTGTATTTGATGGCTCGACAAATTGATTTACCCCTCAAGTCTATAACATTGAATTTAGGAAACGTGCATATCTATGAAAATAATTTGGAAAACACAAGGTTACTATTGGAAGGTAACGAGAAAGTAAAGTTTGAACTGAATGTATAATATGAGAAAACAGTATTTATCCGCACCTCTGCCTTTTGTCGGGCAGAAACGAATGTTTGCGAAAGAGTTTATAAAAGTATTGAAACAGTATCCGGATGATGCTGTTTTTGTGGACCTGTTTGGTGGCTCAGGTTTGCTATCACATATTACAAAGTGCCAAAAGCCCAATGCGACAGTTGTGTATAACGATTACGACAACTACCGTTTGAGATTGAACAATATACCAAGAACGAACATTCTACTCGCTGATCTGCGTGCAATAGTAGGTAATATGCCTAAACACAGTTGTATCAAAGGAGAGAAGCGAGACTATATATTTTCCCGTCTTGAACAGGAGGAGCGCGAGTATGGTTATATTGATTTTATTTCTATCTCGGCTGCTCTTATGTTCTCGATGAAGTACGTGAGTAGCATTCTCGAAATGAAACGAGAATCACTCTACAACAACCTGAGATTAAACGACTATCCTTTGGCTGATGACTATCTTGAAGGCATAGATGTTGTGTCTGCCGACTACAAGGAGGTCTTTGAACGTTATAGGAATGTGCCGAATGTTGTGTTCCTCGTCGATCCACCTTATCTGAGCACCGAAGTCGGAACGTACAAAATGTATTGGCGATTGTCCGACTATCTTGATGTTCTAACAGTCCTTAAGGATAGAGATTTTGTTTACTTTACCTCAAACAAATCTTCCATCATTGAGTTGTGTGAATGGATAGGGAACAACAAAGCTCTTGGCAATCCATTCGAGGAGTGTCAAAGGGTTGAATTTAATGCAACGATGAACTACAACGCGAAATATACAGACATAATGTTGTATAGAAAGCGTGGCGAAAAGTGGGCTGAAAAGGTCGCTTAACTACTATCAAAGATACGAAATTTTGCCTAAACAACAATGGCTTTTGAATGATATTTTAATGCCGTTTTAATACTTTTCCTGTTCCTCAAAAAGCAAAGAACGCAACCGGTTTGGATTGCGTTCTTTGTGTTTTTTTGTGCTTGTGTGTTTGAGATTTTGACAACCGTTTCGTTTTGCGATTTTGCCTGATTTTGGACGCTTCGTTTTGATTTTCGCGAAAAAGTCGTTTTGCTGATTATAAATCTACAATACAATGTCCACAATGAGAAAATTTTTGATGTTATGCCTAACCGGATTTTTATTTCTAATAGTAATAATTATCTTAATACAAGGTTCTAAAAAAAGCCATTCTGTTCTTTATGAAACAATAGATGGCGAACCGATTACAAGTCCTTTTCCAGAAAGTATAATAACAAGCAGGTATTTTTCTTTCTTTGATTGGTGCTATGCATTAGAGTTGGCAGAAGGCGTTAAAGATTTCGGGTGTATTTTTAAGGACAATGACCAATTAACCAAGATTGTAGTCCCAGCTTGTATAAGTTCAATAAGCGATTCTGCATTTATGGGGTGCAATAAGTTGTCTCAAGTTGAACTTCCTGAAAATATTCTAATAGGGAAATCTGCTTTTGAGAGATGTTCAAGTCTGGAGGAATTTGAGTTTCCTGATGAAGTTTTTAAAATTGACAATTGTGTTTTTAAAGATTGTAGCAACTTAAAAAAAATAAAGCTATCTGCCTACGTGAATGAGATAGGCGTAAGCGCATTTTCCGACTGTTTGAAACTTGATAGCGTCATACTTCCTGAGAATTTAGCAACCATTCATAAATTTGCATTTGAAAACTGTAAAAAATTATCAACAATTACATTGCCAAAGAATCTTGTAAATGTGAGTGACAATGCTTTTAATGGCTGCGACAATCTCAAAAGTGTTATTATACAATGTAATAAGATAGGTAAATGTTTCAGTAATTTATACAATTTAAATGATATAGTAATAACCAACCCGAACAACATTATAAATATAGCAGAAAATGCTTTTATAGGAACAAAATGGTTCGAAAACCAGCCTGCCGGACTTTTATATTATGAAAATCTATTATTGGGATACAAGGATGATAATATTTCTGATAGTTTGATAATTCAAGAAGGTTGTAATAATTTGCCCACCGGGCTTTTTAAAAATTGTGATAAAATTAGATTTGTTGAAATACCCTCTTCAATAAAACGTATTCCAGATAGCATGTTCTTGAATTGTGTAAATTTGGAGTATGTTAATATGCACGATAAGATAGAATGTATAGGTGCTTATTCATTCAGTAACTGCGATGCAATTAATAATATAATTATTCCGTGTAATGTAAAAAGTATTGGCGACTATGCTTTCAGTGATTGCTGTAATCTTACAAATGTTGAAATTCCAAGCAATGTTACAAGCATAGGTAACTTTGCATTTTATCGTTGTGGTAATTTGCTCACGGTGGAATTACCAGATACAATGAGCAATGTCGGAAATGGAGCATTTTCTGGTTGTGAAAAAATTGAAACAGTTAAAATTCCTTACAGCATCGCTATTATAAACGAATCGACATTTTCTGGTTGTAAAAACTTAAAAGAGGTAGAGTTATCACCTTCAGTTAAGTTGATTAAAACTTTGGCTTTTGCAGATTGCGAAAATCTTGCTAAAATCAACATTTCCGATACGATTGTAGATATTGAAAATCTAGCGTTTTCAGAGCGTAATAAACTAGATTATAAATTAAGGGCAGAGATACGAATAAAGAGCATTAAATATGGAAGAGTTCTGTATTCAGATTTACAGTCAAAAAATCCTTATATTGTTTATATTGATGGTGATAGTATTTGCTGTGAAAAATATTACCCTTCAAATACCAAGAACGAAATTATTTATAAAGAGAGTGAAAAGTTTATTGTGATAAAACAAAGGTTGGGCTGCAAAAATAAGATTATATACAAACAAGAAAAAGATACATTATTCTTATCTGGGAAGTTGCATAAAGAAAAAGTTTTTTACAAGGATAAGTGTGTTGCATTTACAACAACAAGTGGCTCAAATTATATAATCAATATAGACTCTCCCGGAATTTTATATGAGGTAGATGGTTTTGTTTACGAAGAAGATGATTTTAATCCATACATATACAATGATGGTGTATCTAATCGGGAAATGGATATAGATGATCGTATATCACTTTGGGATTTACCGGGTTTTTACAAAACATTCTCAAATTACGATAGAAACGCGTGTGTTTTTTGCTCTCATATTAGCGCAAAAAATATAGCTCATGGTTGTGCTGGACCTTATGAGCGTTATTCATACACTTTATTCCTTGACAAGAATGGTGATGTGATAAAGACAAAAACATTAATTGGTATAGATGGTGAGGATATTCCAATTAGTTACCTGGGCACATCTAAAATTACTCCACATTATATTAAGGCTATTAAAAAGATAATAGAAGAGGCTAAAAAAATTAACGGTTATATACCGCAAATGATACCTATAAAGACCTCTGTGTTGGACTTGCACGAACAGTGTAAAAATGAAATTAAAGAGAAAGAACTTATTGGCAAATTATTTGAATTTAATGTAACGGTCAAGAAAATTAACTATAATCATAATTCTTCTTACAGGTACTATATTAAATGTACAGATGAATTTAATACATGGGCTTGGCTCACTGGTGGTGAATATACTATAGTTAAATGCGATTTGTATTCAGATGATTATTCATTTGGCGAACAACTTTCTCCCCCATGCCAAGTGCGAGTAAAGGGAAAATTCAACGGAGTAGATTCGTGGGGGGATTTAGAATTTGTCGGTTGTGAATTAATCTCTTATTAACAAACATTAGGGGTAATGTGTCATTCTGAAAAGTTGTCATATTCTTATACTCAACAAGATATTGACTCTTTACCTGAGAATGAATTTAGCGTAATGATTGAAACGAAAGGTAAAAGTGCGATTACATATATTCGAAGAAAAGGAGAACGTGTTGTTAAATTGCCGCCTAATATTGCGCATTAACAATAAAAGAACTTTTAAGCGATGCAGGACTAAACTCTTGCATCGTTTTTTATTTGTATACTCTCACTCAAATCAACAAAACGCAGTCCAACTCCGCCCAGCTCCTAATACGTGAAATAGAATAATCGCATTATGCTTATAAAGAATTTATATTCCCTGTTTTGTGGTTCAGAATCACAAGATGGGCGTTTGGTTTGTGCCCCGGATGTAATCGAAGAAAAAGAGCACTAGTGATTATACCAGAGAAATTCAAAGATGATATTCAAAAGCTTCAAGATTATTGCGGAGTCGAGTTGAGAAGCTGACTCTGTATCGAGCTTGAATTGAGTGAATTGCTGGAGGTTTTACCCCGTGAACGTAGAAGAAAGGATGCTTATGATTTTATTATGTAACAGTGATTTATGTTGACTTTCCGGACGGTGTCGGACACCGTCACAAAACCGTAGCAAAAATAGTCGTTTTTGGGCGTTTTTATAGTAAAAATAGAGGTAAATCAGCTTATACCGTCACAAGAAAAATTGAGCCTTAAATTACGACTTTCATTGGGGTAGTGGTGTTGAAGTTTACAAGTCGATTGCATTGAAAAGGGGAATAAAAAAGAGAGTCACCCTAAAAAGGATAACTCTCTGTAAAATATTATAAATCAATAAGATTTACTTGCTGAGTGCACCAGCGATATTAACTGCAATAGCGCAACGGCGTTGCGCATCCTTGTCTTTTTGGAGCACCAACCATTTGGGGTATCGATACTTTAGGAACCATTATCTTTCGTGTGTGCTGGAACCGACACATAAGCGAGAGCAAAAGAAACTTGTTTGTTTTGTCGAGCGCAAAGGAAGAAAACTTGTTAACTGAGCGTCTGAGTGCATACGGCCCCGAAATAGATAATGCTGTCATATCTACCACGCGATTGGGTGTGAAAAAAGAGGGTGACCCAAAAGTAAATGGGTTGCCCTCTTTGCTTTTTATATTATTTATTCTCCGATGTATATCAAGTTGTAAAAAAGATAGCTATTCT
>JAFZFM010000234.1 GCA_017555865.1 Bacteroidaceae bacterium | reverse complement strand
TTTTTTACAAAGTCCATTACCACAGGTGATGGGTGAAGAACTGTACTTGAGTACTGTGGTTCGTAGATTACACCCAAATACCAGTCGCAAGCAGGGAACTCAACTATATCAACCAAGCCACTATCGGGGTGAACACCAGTACATGCAAGACCGGCATTCTCCAAAGCCTCGCGATATTCGATATTGAGTTCATAACGGTGATAGTGACGCTCTACAACCTTCTCGGCACCATATATTGAATAAGCCTTGCTATCCTTTGCAATAACAGTATCATATCCGCCACGACGCATTGTACCGAATGGGTTACCAACACTCTTGAGATCCTCCATGATGTCAACGATTCTATGCTGAGTCTGGTCGTTCATCTCATAGCTGTTTGCATCGGCATAACCAAGCAGGTTGCGCGCAACCTCAATTGCCATCACCTGCATACCAAGACCAATACCCAGTGTAACAAGATTGTTCTCGCGGCAGTACTTTGCAGCAATCACCTTACCCTCGAAACCACGTGGACCTACACCCGGACAGATGATATAACCATCCATTCCTTTAAGCATTTGCTCTACGTTCTCCTCGGTAATCTTCTCGCTATTGATGAAGTGAGGCTTTATTTTGCAATCATTATATGTACCGCACTGGCATAGACTCTCGTGGATACTCTTGTATGCATCCTGCAAATCATATTTACCTACAAGACCAATGTTCACAATACGCTTTGCGTTGTTGCGACGCTCAACAAAGTTGCGCCATGGCTTCATCTCGGGAGTCTCGCCAATCTCCTCGCCTACAAGACCAAGGATTGCTGTATCAAGACCCTGCTCCTGCATTTTGATGGGCACTTCGTAGATTGATGGAACATCAAGGCTCTGTACAACACAATCGGGCTGAACATTACAGAAACTTGCAACCTTCTTGCAAAGACCAACGCTCAACTTATGCTCTGCACGCAGAACAAGACAGTCGGGCTGAATACCAAGGCTCTGCAACTGCTTTACAGAGTGCTGGGTAGGCTTTGTCTTCAACTCACCGGCAGCCGAAAGATAAGGAACGTATGTAAGGTGAACACAAACAGCTCTGCGGCCAAGTTCCCATTTCAACTGGCGGATAGCCTCAAGGAATGGAAGACCTTCGATATCACCGACAGTACCACCAATCTCGGTAATCACAAAATCGAATTTCTCCTTTGTGCTGCCACGCTTCATCTTGCGCTTGATTTCGTCTGTAATATGAGGGATAACCTGAACTGTCTTTCCAAGATATTCGCCACGACGCTCCTTCTCTATTACCTCGCTGTAAATGCGACCTGTGGTGAAGGTATTCCAACGTGTAGTCTTGATATCGGTGAAACGCTCATAGTGGCCAAGGTCAAGATCGGCCTCGTGACCGTCGATAGTGATATAACACTCACCATGCTCCTGAGGATTCAATGTACCCGGAGAAACATTAATGTACGGGTCGAACTTCTGGATTGTTACTTTATAACCTCTGGCCTGCAAGAGTTTGCCCAAAGAAGCAGAGATTATACCTTTACCCAATGATGATGCAACACCACCTGTGACGAAGATGAATTTTGTTTCAGCCATATTTTTGTAATTTAATTATCAAACACCTTTTATGTCCAAAACATTCTTCTTTGGACACGCAAAATTAATGCAAAGTAAATTTACATCAAAAAAAACCGGTGTTTTTTTATAAACAAAAATAGAAATTAAATCGATTATTCCGTTTTGTTATTTGAAACCAAAATTCTTTAACACAGAATATAGTTTCTGCACCGGTAAGCCCATAACATTGAAATATGAGCCATTGATTCCTGTTATGCCAATATAACCAATCCACTCCTGTACACCATAGGAACCCGCCTTGTCCATAGGACGATATTTCTGTACGTAATATTCAATCTCATCGTCGGTGAGTTCGGCAAACACCACATCGGACTGCGCTACAAAGCAGCACTGCTCTTCCTTTGTTGTAATAGTCACACCGGTAAACACCGAATGAGCCTTACCCGACATGGCACGCAACATACGGCGCGCTTCAACCTCATCAACAGGCTTACCCAGCGCAGCACCATCAAGCCACACAATGGTATCGGCAGTGATAACAAGTTCATCATCGGCCATAACCGAGCGATATGCGTCGGCTTTTTTCTTACTTATATAAAGAGGTATATCCCCACCCTGCAATTCGGCAGGGAAAGACTCATCAACATCGGGCAAAGTACGCGCCACAAAATCTACGTCAAGCCCGGCAAGCAACTCCCTGCGACGAGGCGATGCCGACGCAAGTATTATTCTATATTTCTTTAAATTATCAAGCATAAGTTACAAAGCATTGACAAAAACAAGCGTAACGCAGTTATCGTCTTTTTTGTTAAGCAAAATAATTACCAACCGAATGCATTAGCCTCATCCATCCACTTTCCCTGCGCACGCATTACCTGTTCAATTACATCGCGGCCACAGCCCTCACCACCATTGATGGGAGATATATATTTGGACAGTTGCTTAATCTCCATAGCAGCGTCGGCCGGACATACGGGAAGACCAACTATCTGCATAACCTCGTAATCGGGGATATCATCGCCCATGTAGAGTATCTCCTCGGAAGCCAGTTCGTACATTGTCATGAGTTCTTCGAGGCAATCTTTCTTGATAGAGGCTCCGGTATATACATCGGCTATACCAAGACCTTTGTATCGTACTTTTACAGCTTCAGTACGCGCTCCTGTGATTATGGCAACATGAAAACCGGCTTTGACAGCAAGCTGCAGGGCATAACCGTCCTTTATGTTCACGGTGCGCATAGGTTCACCACTAGGATACATCGAAATTGTCTCGCGGCTAAGAACTCCGTCTACATCAAATATCAGAGCCTTTATCTTTTTAAGGTCGTAGTTTATCATGATTATTTACAGTTTCTTTTCATTATATAATTGCTCAATGTTTCATATATATCGGCAAGTTCATCATCGAGCATTGACTTATGTTTGTTTATTACATTTTTGTCGCCACGCTTCGCCGGACCGGTCTGGGCTTGTAGTGGTTGCATGGTATGAACCTTGCGGGCTGCCTCATCAATAAGCGGAAGCATTGAATCGAAAGGGAGATTGTTGCGTTCAAGAACCTCGGCAGCCATGCAATATACAGCATTGGGAAAGTTACATGCAAAAACAGCAGCTACATGAAGACTGGAACGCTGCGCACTTGTTGCGTATACCACTTTACTGCTTATACTACCGGCAAGTTCCTTCACCAGAGCGGTTACAGAGTCGTTGCAACCCTCAATGAATATTGTAACATTATCCAACGGAACAACATTGTTCTTATTGACAGTCTGCATGGGATAAAGGACACCATATTTTACAGCACCGGCCGTATGCAAAGCCTCCATTGGAATACTGCCGGCAGTGTGAAGGACTATAGCGTTAGGGTATTTACGCACTACAGCCGAGGCGACATCGTGCAAAGCACTGTCGACAACGGATATTATCACAATGTCGGCATACGGCAGATCATCAAAATTGTCCGACCAGGTACACCCCACTCTTGCAGCAAGTTCACGTGCCGATTCTGCGGTGCGGCTCCACACTGCAACCGGTGCATTCCCACTCTTTTCAAGAGCACAGGCTATGGCAGTTGCCATATTTCCTGCACCTACAAGCAATATACTTTTATTCCCCTCCAAAGCTTCCTAAATGTATTTTATCCCACTGCATTTTTTCCTCGTCGAAAGGTTTTGCCTCACGCGCCTTGTGACCAAGAGCAACAATAGAGAGAACCGCATAGTTGGCTGGGATTCCCAAAAGCGAGCGTACATTATCCTCGGCCAAATTACCCTCGGCATCGCTACGACGGCGTATCTGCACACAACAGCTGCCAAGTCCTGCATCTTCGGCGGCAAGCTGAATTATTATTGTAGCAATAGAGCAATCCTCAATCCACACATCGGTCTTTTGTGTATCACCAATCACCACTACCGCCATAGCAGCACCTTCGAGCAGGCCTGCGCCATGTTCCTTGCTGACAGAAAGAGCTTTAAGCACCTCCTTATCCTCTACAAGAACAAACTCCCATGGGTTGATACGGTGTCCCGATGGAGACATGAGAGCAGCCTTCATTATATCGCACACAACCTCCTTGTCAACAGGTTCACCTGTAAACACACGTGAGCTGCGTCTTTTCTTCAATAGTTCCAAAAAATTATCCATAGTTGCTAAAGTTCCGCTTTTGATTGCGGTATACTTTGCGAAGATAAGGATTTGAGACGAGATGGCAAAAGAATGTATATACTGTAATTATATAAAAGTTCATAAAACTGCCACAGGGAAATAACTTATTGAATAACGGGAATGTTATAAACAAAAAAAGATATGGACGAAGCATTATACAAGGAGGCACTGGAATACCATGCCAAAGGAAAACCCGGCAAAACCGGAATAGAACCAAGCAAACAGGCTGTTACAAGCCATGAGTTGGCACTTGCCTATACACCGGGAGTCGCAGCACCAGCAAAAGAGATTGACAAGGAGCGGTGGAGAGCATACCGCTACACCAATAAAGGGAACCTTGTTGCCGTAATATCAAACGGAAGTTCAGTACTTGGACTTGGCAACATTGGCGCACTGGCATCAAAACCGGTAATGGAGGGCAAGGCTATGCTTTTCAAACTATATGCCGACATTGACGCATTTGATATTGAATTGAGCGAAGAAGAACCCGAAAGGTTTGTAGCGACAGTCCAGGCACTTGCACCAACATTCGGAGGTATAAACCTTGAAGACATAAAAGCGCCCGACTGTTTTTATATCGAGGAAAGATTGCGCAACTTACTCGAAATTCCAGTTATGCACGACGACCAGCATGGAACTGCGGTAACAATTATGGCTGCCATAATCAACAGTTGCGCAATTACAGGAAAAAGTACAGAAAATCTCAGAGTTGTAATCAGCGGTGCCGGAGCTGCAGCAATTTCCACAGCAAGGATATTACACAGTTGCGGAATTGTAAAGGAGCAAATAACAATGTTCGACAGCAAGGGCGCCATAACTGCAGGACGCACAGGACTGAACAGCCTGAAAAGAGAATTTGCAATAGACGGCAAAGCAATGACGATGAAAGAGGCACTGCGCGGAGCAGATGTATTCATTGGACTATCCAAGGGCGACATTCTCACTAAAGGCGATATTATGGAGATGGGAAAAGAGCCTTCCATATTTGCACTCGCAAACCCCATGCCGGAGATTGCATACAGTGTAGCAAAAAAGAGCCGTCCCGACGCCATTGTCGCAACCGGGCGCAGTGACTCACCCAACCAGATAAATAATGTATTGGCTTTCCCCTATCTGTTCCGCGGTGCTCTCGACACATATGCAACGACCATAAACAACAATATGCTTATTGCGGCCGCACATGCAATAGCAGCCATTGCAAGGGAGGGAACAGAGGTTACGGATGAACATATCAGCAAGTTCGGCAAAGAGTATATTCTGCCACACCCCGGCGACAAGCGACTGCTGACAGAAGTATCGTCAGCCGTTGCAAAGGCAGCCATGGAGAGCGGGGTTGCCCGCAGGGAAATAATCTCGTTCAAAGAGTACAGGACAACCCTGCTTGCACGTACCGATAACGACAACTTTTTCAGCAAGAACAAGCTCAGACACCACAGTAGGGAACACGCCGGCAACAACCAAGGACGTAAAGACACACTATAATTGACCGGCAGAACTATTTTTGTTAAAAAAATACGGTAAAAAAGAGATTGGAAATCCCTTTCATTTACTATTTTTGCGAACCGATTGAAAATTTGCAAAAACTAAAACAATTAATTTATGATACAAAGTTGGTTCGAAGTAAAAGTTGCATACGAACGTGCAGGAGAGAAAGGGCTTAACACCAAGGTAA
>JAFZFM010000026.1 GCA_017555865.1 Bacteroidaceae bacterium | reverse complement strand
TACAAAAAATAATAAAACACCCTATTTTTGCTCTATAAAAAACTTAACGATATAAATTTAAACAGCTTCTAAAAGTTGTGGATCAATATCCATATTGTTACTTTGAATAATTTTATTATCTTCGCGCTGAAATATAAGGAAAAGGCCACAAAAAACAGGCAATGAGACATCTGCTGTCAATATTATTGCTGTCCGTGTTGTCAATGCTCCATGCTGGCAACCTGAACGCTACACTTCTCCCCCACCAGGAGAGCAAGGCAAACACAGCCACTCTCATTGACAGCAACAGGGAGAGCATCACACAGCTCCAGGACAAGCTCAGGGAGTGTCGTTTCGACACACCGCAGGCCAACAGCATCAGCATGCCTTACAACAGGCAACATGTGCAGAAGCTACCGTTCGAGGGCAACAGATGCGCCATAGCCTTAACGTCGGTAAGACATCACGACAAGCATCAGACACGTGTCCGCAGGGCCGTTGCCACATCATTACACCGCAACGGATACTACATCTACACCCTACGGCACATCATTATTTAGCGTTTTACACATCCATTTGTACCTTGTCGCAAGGAAGGCACGCCACAAAGGCATGTCTGCCTTATGACACTATACCCTATTTACTAATAAACCCCAAAACGCTAAATACCATGAAAAATATAATAGACGATAAAGTACTCAAAGAGAACAACATAACAACAAAGAAAAAGACAACAGTCGCACCAATTGCCATACTGACACTTGCGGCAATAATATTCGCAGGCGGGCTGTACATTGACGACACCAGTGACGCCAAAATGCCCGTGTTGCTGTTGGCATTTGTCACGGCAGTGTATGGCGTGGCAAAGATTCTTAACATGCCCACCGTGCTTGTACATGAGCCCCACAACGAGATACTGAACGAGGAGGCACTCTTTTTCGACTCAAAGGAGCAAGGCACCGTAATAGGGCTGCTACGCAACGGCGAGTTCAACAGGCTGCGCGCACATGCAAAGGAGGGTAATACCCAGCCCGTAAAGGCCGAGCTGTACACCACGCCGTCGGGTAGCATCGCCATTTACCGTGTATACCACTTTGTGCCCTACTCTTTTGAGCCGGTGACAGAGTACGAGGTTTACAAAAAATAATCCATCATTTGCTAATCCTGCCGCACGTGTGCGGCAGGATTTTCTTTCCTTACGACACACGTCAGGCAAGTTAAACAAAACTAAAACCTGCTGACAGCCCACACAATTCTCCATTGCACTTGTTATGGACAAAAAGCATGGAGAGATGAAAAGGTTCGTTTTAACAGCAATTGTCACCGTGGCGGCACTCGCAGTCAACGCCCAGGTGTACATAGGTGGCGGAGTAAGATTCTGGGACAACAACGATGACAACCGCACCACCATAAGCCTGACGCCCGAGGTAGGCTACCGCGTGAGCAAGCGTTTCGCATTCGGTGCCGCACTGGGCTATGAATACAGCAAGGACAACGGCGTGCGCACCGACAGCTACCACGCGGCACCATACCTAAGGCATTTCATCTACTCACGCAACAGGCTCGACCTCTTTTGGGAGGCCACACTCGAGTTCTGCTATTCAGACCCAAGCAACGGCGCATCGGCGTACTGCCTTGGCATAGGTGCCAAGCCAGGCATAAGCTATGCCATAAGCAACCACCTTACAATCAGCGCATTCGTGGGCTTCTTCGGCTACAGGCACTGCGAACGAGGGTTCAAGCACCCCAGATACGAGCCAGGGCTCGGCGTGAGCCTTGTGAACGACCTTGCGTTCAGCTTCCACTACTATTTCTGACACTACACCACCGCGCACCCAACCCCGCGCACGGAAACTTTTACGCCGCAACTACCCGCCAAATTGGATTAAATTGAGTAATTTTGCCGACGCTAACATATAAAGCTGAAAGCAGACTATGAAATTCATAATCCAGTTCGGTATAATACTCACCATCTCCTTCATAGGCGAGGTGCTCAACCGCGTCATCCCGTTGCCCATACCGGCAAGCATATACGGAATGGCAATACTATTCACCGCGCTATGCACCGGCGCCCTCAAACTGTCGGCAGTAAAGGAGACAGGCAAGCTGCTCATAACCCTGATGCCGCTGATGTTCATTGCACCAGCTGTGGGGCTCATTGAGTCGTGGGACATAATGCAGGAGTTCATCGTTGCCATCATTGTAATATCCATTGTGTCCACGGTTCTTGTAATAGCGGCAACCGGACACATCACACAAATAATAATGAAGCTTAAAGGAAAGGAGGGCAAGAGATGAAGGAAATTATCGAAAATTCACTCTTCTTTGGAGTAGCATTGAGCATAGGAACCTTTATCCTTGGTACTATAATAAAAAAGAGGTGGAACATCTTCATCTTCAACCCGCTGTTGCTTGCCATAACCGTTACCATATGCACCCTGCTGGTGCTCGGCATTGACTACAGCGACTACAACAAGGGAGCCGGTTTCCTCACCTACCTGCTCACGCCGGCCACCGTGGCACTTGCCATTCCGTTGTACGAACAGGTGATGCTGTTGAAGAAGAACCTCACGGCAATACTTGTGGGCATAGCATCAGGAGTACTGTGCAGCGGGCTGTCGATATTTGCCATGGCACTGCTGTTCGGTCTCAACCACACCCAGTACGTTACACTATTGCCCAAATCAATCACCACAGCCATCGGCATCGGACTCTCTACGGAGCTTAACGGATACGTGGCCATAACCGTATCGGCCATCATATTTACCGGACTCATAGGCAACATTGCCGGCGGGCTCTTCTGCCGCCTGCTGGGCATCAAGGACCCCATTGCCAAAGGCGTCGCCATAGGCACCGCAACCCACGTCATGGGTACCTCCAAGGCCATGGAGATAGGCGAGATTGAAGGCGCCATGAGCAGTCTCTCGGTTGCCGTTGCCGGTTGCATGACCGTGGGAGCAGCCATACTCTTCGAATGGTGGATTTAAGCACATGCTGCCTTGGAGTTTTTTAGCAGAAAAGCACCATCATTACACTTTTATCACTATATTAGCACATTATTCATCTAACATACAATTATTATGATTATCGCAGTAGACTTTGACGGAACAGTTGTAGAACACAAATACCCTGCTATTGGCAAGGAGCGTCCTTTTGCTACATACACATTGCGCAAGCTCATCGAGGAGCAGCACCAGCTCATCATGTGGACTGTACGCCGTGGTAAGGAGCTCGAGGAGGCCGTACAGTGGTGCCGTGAGCGTGGCGTGGAGTTCTATGCCATAAACAAGAACTTCCCCGAGGAGGTTGTAGAGCCACATGGCGGTTACAGCAAGATCAACGCCGACATGTTCATCGACGACCTGAACCTTGGCGGAATACCCGACTGGGGACAGATATACACAATGATAAAGGAAAAGCAGACCTGGAAGGACATCTATTCAGGAAACCAGGGATACGAGGAGCCAAAGAAGAAGAAAAAAGGCTGGTTCTGGTAATACAGCCAAAACAGCAAGACGGTTTGTTCAACACAAGCTGTCTTTTTTTAACATTAGCAATCAATGAGTTGATGTTTTACCTTTAAAATATCACAAAAAATAACCCCCGAAAAATTTGCAGAATCAAAAAAAAGCTGTACCTTTGCATCGCAATTGAGAAACGCGCTGTTAGCTCAGTTGGTAGAGCAATTGACTCTTAATCAATGGGTCCAGGGTTCGAGTCCCTGACGGCGTACGAAACGGAGAAGGAAACTTCTCCGTTTTTCGTTTATATACACCATACCGCGCACCACACATACTTAACAAGAGAGTCCGCTAAAATACAGCCGGATAACTCCATTTAAAGCACGCACCACACTCCCATTGCTCCTATTTCAACAAAATCACAAAAAAGTTTTCCAAAAATTTGCAAAATCAAAAATAAAGCAGTACCTTTGCATCGCAATTGAGAAACGCGCTGTTAGCTCAGT
Organism: Bacteroidaceae bacterium; assembly: GCA_017555865.1. Taxonomy (GTDB): domain Bacteria; phylum Bacteroidota; class Bacteroidia; order Bacteroidales; family Bacteroidaceae; genus HGM04593. Next base: position 1,276 of record JAFZFM010000026.1, on the reverse strand, counting down.
TGGTAGAGCAATTGACTCTTAATCAATGGGTCCAGGGTTCGAGTCCCTGACGGCGTACGTAACGGAGAAGGAAACTTCTCCGTTTTTCGTTTATATACCTAACAAAGCCCCCACACAACCAGACTCTGCGACAGAGTGAACAAAGCGGGTGATGAAACTCACAATAGTCTTCTGAAAATAGGATTGGATACAATATCAAAGGACACCTCATGGTGTCCTTTGATATTGTTACTAAGCCCGATAGAAATTCTCCATCGTTATATTAAGCGCTCCGCTCATTGTAACCACAAGACTGATTGCTTCCAGACAAAAAGAAAGAGAACGAAAACGTGCAACAACAATCCTTAATAGCATATGAAAGATAAAGAACTTAAAAATAGCACACAAACAACAAGAGTACAGAAAAGAACACCCAAGCAACAGAACATAAAACCAGAAACATTCGTTACTTTTATGGAAGATACCATTTCACAATTAAGGACGATGGGGAAAACACGTACTAGCGACATCTACAAATGTATGCTAAGCAGTTTCCTCCGTTTCAGCTCCGGGGAAGACATCTCATTCAGCGACATAGACACAAACCTCATCATGCGATACGAGACACACCTCCTTAGAGATCGTGGAATAACAAGGAACAGCAGTTCTTTTTATCTAAGGACATTCCGGGCCACCTACAATCGTGCTGTTGCGCAAGGGCTCACACACGATCGTCACCCCTTCAAATATGTATACACAGGCATTGACAAGACCACCAAACGTGCTCTTCCACTTCAATTGCTCAAACGTATAGCAACACTCGATCTTACTTCAAAGCCACATTTAGAAAAAGCACGTGACCTTTTTCTGTTCTCCTTTTACACTCGCGGAATGTCATTTGTAGATATGGCATACTTGAAGAAAAGTGACATAGCAAACGGCACACTTGTTTATAGGCGTCGCAAAACGGGGCAGATATTACAAATCAAATGGGAGAAATGCATGCAAGACATTGTTGACAAATATGACAACGACAACAACGACAACAATGACTACCTATTGCCTATTATAAATAAGGAGAACATTAATAAACGACAGCAGTATCTATCATCAATAGGCTACACAAACATCCTGCTAAAGAAAATTGGATTTATACTCGACCTGCAGATTCCATTAACTACATATGTCGCCCGCCATTCCTGGGCAAATATTGCACGATTCAAGAATGTACCTATTTCAATAATAAGCGAAGGTATGGGACATAATAGCGAAAGTACGACCAGAATATACCTATCGT